>JAUIEL010000797.1 GCA_030428825.1 bacterium | reverse complement strand
GGGCCGGGCTCCTTGAAGGTCGCGAACGGGATCGGCTGTCCCGCGGCGTCCGAGCGGAACGCCTTCACCTCGTCGTGGAACGCGCAGACGAAGTCGTCCCGCGCGTCGGCGTCGAATCGCGCCGCCTCGATCGCCCACGCGATCAGCTCGCTCGAGTTGCCGGACGTCTGGAACGAGAACGACGGGACGAACGTGCCGTCGGGGACGCCCGAGAGCGCGCTCACCCTGACGGTGTCGTACGTGTCGTCGACGAAGTACCAGCCGAGCGCGTCCCGCACGCCGTCGCCGTCGAGGTCGGCGAGGGTGGTGACCGCCGTCGTGTCGGGGAAGGCGACCAGCGGGACGTCGTACGTCGCCGCCGACTCCTGGGCGGAGAGCGGCGAGGACGCGGCGGCGCACAGCGGGAGCGTCAGGAGCGGAACGAGCGTTCTCATGTCATCCTCCATCTTCTTCGCCGCGCGCCGCGGAGCGCCACGCGCGGAGGTTCGTTCGGGTGTCGGCCGGCGGGCCGGCGCGGCGAGGGCGGGGGCGGCTCATCGAAGGTCCACGATCACGGGGGGCGCGTCGTCGCCGGGCGCGGCGACGTCGAACGTCGCCGTCGCGGTTCGGCCGCGCCCCGTCACGACCTCGAGCCGGTACCTCCCCGGCGCGAACCCCTGCCGGAAGCGGAACGGCGCGACGCGACCGCTCAACCGGTCGTGCCCCCGCGACGTCCCGTCCTCGTCCCACCACCGGAGCTCGACGCCGAGCGAGTGCACGAACGGCGCCACGCGCACCTCGAACGTCCGGCTCGCCGCGGGCGCGGGGCGGAGCGTGACGACCGTCTCCTCGCCGGACCGGACGACGAACGGGGTCGGGGACTGGGCGAGGGACGGGTCGAGGAGGCGGGCGAGGTACCGGCCCGGAGGGAGCGCGGACGGCCTCGACTCCCCGGCCTCGATCCGGATCGGCTCCAGCCACGCCCCCTCGGCCGACGTGACCGCCGCCGCGCCGAGGGCCGGCGCGGCCGTCGACTCGAGCCGGAACCGGACGGCCCCCGGCGGGAGGAGCGGGAGGTCGCCGAGGTCGAGCGCCCCGCCGGGCTCCGGCTCGATCCCGGCGACGCGCACGAACCGGGCGTCCGACTCGGCATGAAGGAGATAGCCGCCGTCGAGCGCCGGGATCGGCCCGAACCGGAACCTCCCGGTCGCCGGGTCGGCGAGCGCCGTCGCGAGGCCGACGCCGACGTGACGCAGGAACATGCGTCCCGGGAGCGGCGCCCCGTGCTCGTCGACGAGCCGTCCCGCGATCGACGCGTCCGGGATCCGCCGCGGCTCGACCTCCAGCCGCGACGGCGCGCCGGGGACGACCCCGGGGACGGCGGCCACCGGTCCGGACCAGGCGCTCGCGGGGTCGGTGATCCAGAGGTCGTACGTCGTCGGCTCGAGCGGTCCGAGGTCGAAGCGGCCCCAGGCGTCGGTCGTGCTCGACGGCGGTTCGATCCGTCCGTTCGGGACGAGCGCGCGGACGCTGAGGTCGGCGATCGGCCGGCCGTCCTCGCGCACGACCCGACCTCGGAGCGCCCGCGGCTCCCGCACCACGGCCGTCCAGCTCGACCCGGTCTCCGCGTCGAGCGTCGCCGTCGCCTCTCGCCCGTCCGGCGCCTGCGCCGTCAGGTGCACGGTCCCCCGCGGGGAGCCCGGCAGGACGAACCGTCCTTCCCCGTCGCTCCAGGCGACCGACTCGACCCAGCGCGGCGCGAGGCCGGCGTCGTCGACGCGCGGGTCGCGCAGCACGACGCGGGCGAGGGCGATCGGCGCGCCGTCCTCCTCGACCACGCGGCCGCGGATCGCCGTCGCCTCGGGTTCGACCAGGACCACGTCGCAGGCGTCGCGGTCGAGCCGGATCGTCCCGGTCGCGAGCGGCCGTCCCGGCGCCCGCGCCCAGACCGGCACGCCCTCGGGGTAGGCGACGAACCCGCGCCGCTCGAACCTGCCGTCCGGACCGGTGACGAGCTCGATCGGCGGCGAGCGCTGGGCGAGGCTCGTCACCGGCGCGTCGAAGTCGAGCCAGGCGAGACGCGAGCCGATCTGCACCCGCGCCCCGGCGACCGGCGCTCCCGCGGCGTCGAGGACGAGGCCGCGGACGAGGTGGGTGCTCTCGGCGTCGGCGAGGTCGACGTCGAACGACCTCCGGTCGCCGGGCGGGCCCTCGATCCGTCGCAGGGGGACCGGGATCGCGCCGTCGGCGAGGAAGCCGATCGAGCGCCCCGGCTCGACGTCGCGGAGTCGGTAGAGACCGTCCCCGTCGGTCCGGGTCGCCACGATCATCTCGTCCGGCGCCTCGGACCGGGAGAGGGTCACGCGGACCCCCGCCGCGGGGAGCCCGCGCGGGTCGAGCACGCGTCCGGAGACGTCGACCCCTTCCGGGACGGTGAGCGTGACCCGCTCGGTCCCCCCGGGCGGGGACGTCACGCGGACGGCCGCGCCGCCCCGGAGCGGGACGAGCCGCCACTCTCCCGGGTCGAGTCCCTCGAGGTCGATTCCACCTTCGGCGTCCGCGGTCAGGCTCGCTTCTCGCAGGAGCGGGTCCGCGACGCCGAGCCGCGCCGCCCGGACGACCGCGCGCGCCGCCGGCGTGCCGTCGGCGAACCGGACGTCGACGCGGACGCGGGCCGCCGTCGACGGGACGTCGCCGGTCGCGGACGCGCTCTCCGCCTCGGCCCGCTCCGCGTCGATCGAGGCGGACGGGAGGTCCTCGTGATCGTGGGCGATCGCGGCGACCTTCGGCGGCGCGTCGGGCGGCGCCTCGGGACCGGGGGTCCGCGCCAGGAGGACGATCGTCGATACGAGGAGGACG
>JAUIEL010000796.1 GCA_030428825.1 bacterium | reverse complement strand
AGAAAACGACGGCGTTCAGATCGAAGTGAAGCACGTGCGCGGCGATGGTCTGACTTTCCTCGGCGAGGAGCTGAAGAAGGCGGCGGTCATCCCGATCGACATGATCGACGTGAAGGCGGTGAACATCGGGACCGCGGTCCGGGTCAAGGACGTCGACACCGGCGAGGCGCTGACCTACACGTTCCTCGGCCCGTGGGACGTCGACCTCGACAACAACGTCTACTCGTACAAGGCCCCGTTCTCCCTCGCGTTCCTCGGCCACGCCGTCGGCGATCAGATCGTCGCCAAGGGCGAGCACGGCGACCGGACGCTGGAGATCACGGCGATCGAGCTGGCGGAACTCCCCGAGTGATCGTCCTGTTCGACCTCGACGGGACGCTCATCGACTCGATCGAGCTGATCCGCCGGTCGTACGAGCACACCTGGGAGACGCACGTCGGCCGCCCGCTCGACGAGGCGGAGTGGCTGGCCGGACTCGGGCGACCGCTCCGGTACCAGTTCCTCCAGGTGACGCGGGACGAGGACGCGATCGCCGCGATGACCCGGACCTACCGGGCCCACAACGCCGAACACCACGACCGCCTGGTGCGACCGTTCGACGGCATCGCCGGGATGCTCGGCGGCCTCGACGACGCCGGCGCGCGCCTCGGCATCGTCACCAGCAAGATCGGCGCGGCGGCGCGGCGCGGGCTGACGCGCTGCGACCTCGACCCCGATCGGTTCGAGGTGCTGATCGGCGCGGACGACGTCGAGCGGCACAAGCCCGAGCCCGAGCCGGTCCTCGCCGCGTGCGCGCGCCTCGGCGTCGCCCCCGAGGAGGCGGTCTACGTCGGCGACTCGCCCCACGACATCGCCGCCGGGCGGGCGGCCGGGACCCGGACGGCGGGCGTCCTCTGGGGGCCGTTCCCCCGGCCGACGCTCGAGGACGCCGCGCCGGACGTCCTGGTCGGGGACCCGGCGGAGCTCTCCGACTGGCTCCTCTCCGAGAGCGCCGCGCGGTGATCGCCGCCGGCGCCGCGCTGGTCGCCGCCGCGCTCGGACTCTCCGACGGCCCGATCGAGCTGTTCGACGGCCGGAGCCTCGACGGCTGGACGCGCCGCGGCGGCCCCGCGCTCTACTCCACCGTCGGCGGCGCCATCGTCGGCGAGGCGGTCCCCCGCTCCCGGAACACCTTCCTCTGCACCGAGCGTTCGTTCGGCGACTTCCGGCTCGAGCTGGAGGTGAACGTCGACCCGGGCCTGAACTCCGGCGTCCAGGTCCGATCCGCCGCCCGGCCCGACGGCGACGGAGAGCGCGTCTTCGGCTACCAGGTCGAGGTCGACCCGTCCGCGCGGGCGTGGTCGGGCGGGATCTACGACGAGGCGCGGCGCGGCTGGCTGAACGACCTGTCGACGAACGAGGCCGCGCGGCGCGCGTTCCGGGTCGGCGCGTGGAACGCCCTCCGCGTCGAGGCGGTCGGCGACCGGATCCGGACCTGGGTGAACGGCGTCCCCGCCGCCGACCTCGTCGACCCGATGACGCTCGAAGGGTTCGTCGGTCTTCAGGTGCACGGCGTCGGCGAGCTCGAAGAACCGAAGCGCGTCCGCTGGCGCCACCTCCTCCTCGAGGAGTTCGGACGGAGCCGCTGGCGCCCGCTGTTCGACGGGACGACGGCCGGCTGGGTCGGCCATTCGATCGACCCTCGCGTCGAGGAAGGCCGCCTCGTGCTCGACGCGGCGGCGGCGGACGAGGCGACGGCCCCCTCCCTTCATCGGATCCTCTCCCGAGTGGAGGCGCTCGGGGACGAGACGCTCCGGCTGCGGTTCCGCCTGCGGAAGGGCGCGTTCGGATGGGGTGTCCGCGCCGAGCGGACCTCGGCCGCACCGTTCGTCGGCCCGACGCTCGAGGTCGACGCCGAGACCGGGCCGGGCCCGTTCGTCGACACGCGCACCGGACGGGTCGCCGCCCCTCGCCCCGACGCGGCGCGAGGCGCGTACGTGGCCCGGGACTGGAACGAGTTGACCCTGCACGCCCGCGGGCGGCGGTTCGCCGCCCACCTGAACGGCGCGCGACTGTTCGACGTCACGCTCGGCGATGCGGCGCGCCGCGGCGCCGTCGGCTTCCGATTTCCCGCCGACCGGGACGTGCTCCTGGAGGTTCGTTCGCTCGAGCGGCTCGTCTCGACCCGGCGGTTCTGACGTCAGCGCCGCGCGCGCCGCAGCCGCTGCGGTCGCGCCCCCGGCACCACCTCGATCAGCCCTCGCGCCTCCAGGTCCTGTTTCACCGTCACCACGTACCAGGTGACCGACGCGCCGCGGAACGCCTCGACGTCGAGGTGCGGACCGACGAGCGCCGCGAGCTCCCGGAACGCGACGCCGGCGGCCCGGCGCGGGATCACCTTCAACAGCGCCCGCCGCATCGAGTCGTAGCGCGGCCGGGTGATCCGAACCCCGTTCTTCCCCGCCGGGTGGAGCGTCTCGACCCGCTCCTCGTCCCGCGCCGCCGGCCTCTTCGTCCGCTTCTTCCTCGTCGTCGCCATCATCTCCGCTTCCTTTCGATCCAACCCAGCAGGCGCGCCACGAAGCCCTGCCCGCGAGTCATGCATGCCTCTTCGTCGGCCGGTGCCGCGTCGTTCCCTCCCGCCCCGCGTCCGCCCGCGTCCTCGTCGAGGAGCGCCGGGAGGCGCCGTCCGTACAAGGTCCGGCACCCGGCTTTCAACAGGCGCGACACCAGCCACGCCTTCACTCCGCGGAACCCGGACTGCTCCATCACCAGGCGCGTCCCGCCGGCCACCTCGTCGAGCGTGAACCGACAGACCGTGTCGATCGGCCCGCCCCTCCAGGTGAACGCGAGCCGCTC
>JAUIEL010000047.1 GCA_030428825.1 bacterium | reverse complement strand
CCCCGTCCATGGTCGCGAACACCGTGATCGCCGGCAGGCCGGTGATGTTGAAGGGCATGGTGAGGTAGGGCTTCTCGAAGAAGGGAAAGGTCGGCGCCGCGTTGCCGAAACGCCCCGCGCCGGCATACTGGGCCGCGGTGATCAGCACGTCCACATCCGTCATCGCGTCGTCGACGGCCTGGCAGAGCCGGCGGCGTGCGCGCAATGCCTGCAGGTAGTCGGCGGCATCGATGAAGGCGCCGAGGCGCACCCGCTCGCGGAACAGCTGGCCGTAGAGCTCGGGCGTGCGCCGCAGCGCGTCGCCGTGGATGGCCCAGGCCTCGCTCAGGATCACCAGCCGGCCGCAGGCGTTGAAGTCGGCGAGGTCCGGCAGGTGCAACTCGCGCACTTGCGCGCCACGCGTGGCCATCGCCTCGGCGGCGCCGTCGACGGCGCGGTGCACCGCGCGCGCGGCGATATCCTCGCCGTCGTACCAGTGGCGCACCACGCCGACCCGCAGACCCTCGACGTCCTGCGCGAGCGCGCCGGTGAAGTCCGGCACCGGCGCATGCACCGACCCCGGATCGGCGGCGTCGTGGCCGGACAGGGCCTGCATGATCAGCGCGCAGTCCTCGGCGCTGCGCGCGAGCGGGCCGACGTGATCCTGCGTCCAGCTGAGCGGGAACACGCCGCGCCGGCTGACCCGCCCGTAGCTGGGCTTGAAGCCGGCCACGCCGCACAGCGCCGCGGGGCTGCGGATGGAGCCGCCGGTGTCCGAGCCGAGCGCTGCGAGGCACAGGCCGGCCGCCACCGCGGGCCGCCGTCGCCGGGTCGCGAGGGCGAGGAACGCGAGGAGGACGAGCGCCGCCGCCGCCGCCGCGACGCGCCCGGCGGCGAGCGGGGTGAAGAGGTTCGTCTCCCAGAGCGGGTTCTGGTCGAACGGCCAGACGAAGAGGCGGAGGTGGGTCCCGAGCCCGGCGACCGCGTACGGCAGGTGGGTGGCGAACGACCCGCCGTACCGTTCGACCTGCCCGGTCAGCCCGCGCTCGGTGACCGTCAGGTAGACCGCGAGGTAGGCGGCCACGCCGACCGCGAGCGCGAGCGCCGACGCCCAGCCGCCGGCGAACGTCCCGCGACGGAGCCGTCCTTCGACGACGGCCAGGGCGGGGACGACGACCGCGGTCTCCTTGCCGAAGCCGCACAGGAAGCCGAGGAGCGCCGCCAGCACGAGCCGCCGGGGGCGGCCCTCGGCGGACCGGGCGACGAGGAGCGCGCCGAGGACGAGGACCGCCGCCTGCAGGTCGGCCCGGCTCGAGATCCACGCGACCGCCTCGCTCGCCAGCGGGTGGACGGCGAACAGCGCGCACGCGAACCAGCGGACGCCGGCCTCGCCGTCCGCCGTCGCCGGGCGGAGGAGCCGCCAGAGGAGGAGGACCGCCAGCGCGTGCAGGAGGAGGTTGTGGACGTGGAAGACGAGCGGCCGGTCCGCGAGCGCCCGGTCGATCGCGTACGACCACGTCCGGAGCGGCCGGTAGATGTCGCCGTCCGGGACGTCGGCGTTCGTCCCGGGGTCGGCGAAGTAGACCCACGGCCGCGCCGCGTGGGCGAGGTTCTCCTGGTTCGCGACGACGAACCGGACGTCGTCGATCACGAACGCGCCGTCGAGGGCCGGCAGGTACGGCACGATCGCGAGCACGGGGAGGAGGACGAGGGCGAGCAGGTCCGCGCGGGAACGGGTCATCGTGCGCGAGAGGAGAGCAGATCGCGGGCGCCGGCGGAAGCGGCCTTCGGGCGGCGGCCGATGGCGACGTCGAGTTCGCGGTGACAGTTCCACCAGCAGCGGTCGCAGCGCCCCTCCGGGACGGTCTCGCCGAGGCGGCCCGAGCGGACGACCGCGGCGAGCGTCTCGGGCGTCGCCGCGAGGCCCGCCCCGCGCGTCGTCGCCGCCGGGGTGCACGCGAAGACGCGGCCGCGCGGATCGACGAACAGCCCGGTCCGCGGCGCCGAGCACGCCCCCGGGGTCCGCGCGCCGGCGAGGAACGGCGCGATCCCGCGGAGGTACGCCCGGGAGTTCTCGAGCGGCACGTCCCGCAGCGCGGACGGGAGCTCCGGGCGGACCGGCCACGGCGCGGTCGGGGGCGTGGCGGGGAACGTGTGCACCGGCAGGAGCGAGAGGGCGTCGGCGCCGGCGGCCCGGACCGTCCGCTCGAGCGCGGCGACCGACTCGAGGGAGTCCCGGTCGACCGCCTGGACGACGTGAAGCCGGAACGACGCGCCGCGCGCCGCGCGGGCCGCGGCGAGCCGCCGGACCGCGTCGAGCGCCGCGTCGAACGCGCCGTCGCGCCCGCGCGTGGCGTCGTGAGCGGCCGGGCTCGCGTGATCGATCGAGACGTTGATCGAGGCGAGTCCCACCGCCGCGAGGCGGTCGGCCGTCCGGTCGTCGACCGGGACGCCGCTGGTGTTCAGGTGGGTGACGAGGCCGTGCCCGACCGATCGCTCGAGGGCGGGGAGGGTCGCCCGCCGCGCCAGCGGCTCGCCGCCGGTGAAGCCGAGCCCGGCCGGACGGAGCGCCGCGATCGCGTCGATCCAGCGCGGCAGCTCGGCGTCCGGGAGCTCGTCGCCGGCCCGCGCCGGGAGGTCGCACATCGCGCAGCGGAGGGGGCAGCGGTACGTGACCGCGAACGTCGCGAGGAGCGGTCCGCCGAGCGGTCCGGGGAGGGATCGGTCGAATCGGGCGAACGCGGCGCGCGCGCCGGCGCGCAGGAGCGTCGAGACGCGGCCGCCGCGGACCGCGCGGGCGAGATGTCCTCTCAGGCTCGCCCTCACGAGGCGCCCTCCGTCGATCGCCCGAGCGCGCCGAGCGTCGCGGGGAGCCGGGAGAGCATCGTCGGGTACGCCTCGCACGGCGTCCAGCAGCCGGGGCACCGACCGGCCTCGGCGTCGGCGCGCGCCGATCGGACCTCGAGCCGCCGCGCCGCCTCGGCGAGGGAGTAGCCGACCTCTCGGAGGTCGAGGAGCGGGCGGTCCCACGTGGCGCACGGGAAGAGGCGGAGGTCCGGGTCGACGTACGCCGAGGCGCCGAGCGCCGCGCACGGCACCGGCGCGCGGCCGTCGGCGAGGAACTCGGACGACAGCCGCCAGTACGCCGCCTCGAGCAGCGCGAACGGCGCGGCCGATCGGCGCCGGCGCGCGCGCTCCCGGCGGAGGAACGCCGCCGCGCGCCGCCCGTCCGGCACGTCTTCGGCCCGGTTCCGGTAGTAGTGCGGCGCGTGGTGGGCGAGGTTGAAGTGGAGGTCGTCCCGCGAGATCGCGGGCGCGGCGGTGAGGAGGTCGTCGACCAGGCGGTCGGGGTCGGCGTCGTTGCGGGACGAGAGGGTGAGGCCGACGTAGACGCCGAGCCGCCGGTCGCGGATCGCCCGGAGCCGTTCGAACGTCTCCGCCGCGCGGCCGAACGCCCCCTCGGTGCCGCGCAGCCGGTCGTGCGTCGCCGGCGGCCCGTCGATGCTGACGGTCACGAACAGCCGCGGGAGCGGGAGCGCGAGGACGCGCCGGACCTTCTCCTCGATCTCGGCCGGGCGCTGTCCCGCGGTCGGGAAGTCGAGCGCCGCGACCCGCGTCGCCAGGACCGCGGTCTCCGCGACGCGCACGAAGTCGTCCCGCTCGACGACCTCGCCGCCCGAGAGGTTGATCCACGACAGGTGCGGGTTCGCCCGGAGGAGCGCCTCGAACTCCTCCGTCGTCGCCCCCTCGCGCGGGGCCTGCCAGAGGTTGCAGATCGCGCAGCGGCACGAGCAGACGTCGGTGCAGACGAACGTCAGCTTGAACGGCGCCCGCGCGCCGACCAGCGGGAGGTGCGTCCGGACGAGGTCGAGCCCGAGCCCGAGGATCCGCTTCATCGCTCCTCCGCGCACGCGGCGGGGACCGCGGCCGGTCGCCGCGCGTCGAGGAACGCCAGCCCCGCCGCGGCGACGCGCGCGGGGGAGATCGTCTCGAGGCAGAGCCGGCGCCGGCAGAGCGACGTCTTGCCGTTCCGGTTCGTGATGCAGGGGGAGCAGGAGAGGCCGGCGAAGAACGTCCGTGACGAAGGCCCGCGGGGGCCGTACCGGACCGGCGTGTTCGGCCCGAAGATGGCGAGGAGGGGCGTGCCGACGGCGTCGGCGAGGTGGGCGGGCGCGGTGTCGTTCGAGACCACGAGGTCGACGCGCGCGAGGAGCTCGATCAGCTCGCGGACGTCGAGCCGTCCGGCGAGGTCCTCGCCCGGCGCGCGCGTCCGCGCGAGGCACTCGGCGACGAGCGGCGCCTCCGCCTCGGTCCCGGTGAGCAGGACGCGGGCGCCGGCCGCGCGCGCGAGGTGGTCGGCCACCGCCGCGAACCGGTCGACCGGCCAGCGCCGGCCGGGGAAGTTGTCGCCGCTCCCGACGTGCAGGACGACCAGCGGCCGGCCGTCGGCGCGGAGCGGGGCGAGGAGGCGCTCGACGGTCTCGGCCGCGCGCGCCGACCGCGGGACCTCGGAGCGCGGCGCCTCCGCCAGCTCGACGCCCGCCGCGCGCACGATCTCGGCGAATCCCTCGGCCATGTGGCGGCGGCCGAGGTGGGGGACCTCGACGTCGTACAGGCCGTGTCGAGCCTGTCCCGGCGTGCGGAACCCGACCGACCGGCGCGGCGCGATCGCGCGGACGAGGAGCGCCGACGCCCGGAGGAACTGCTCGAAGTCGAGGACGAGGTCGTACCGCTCGCGCCGGAGCTCGCCGACGATCGCGGCGAGCCTCCGCGCCGCCTCGAGCCAGCCGTCGACGTCGACGAGGCGGAGGCGATCGATCTCCTCGACGTCGGCGAGGAACGTCCGGTTGCCGGAGAGGGTCAGGAAGTCGAGCCGCGCCCGCGGGTGACGGCGCCGGACGGCGCGGACGAGCGGGAGGATCATCGCCAGGTTGCCGATCCCCCAGAGCTTCACCATCAGGATCCGCTCGGGTGCGCCGGGCTCGGCCGCGGCGGAGTCGCGCGACCCGCACCGGTCGAGCGCCCGCCACGCCGCGATCAACGGGACGCCGGCGACCCGGTCGACGATCTTCTTCAGCTCGATCGTCGCGCTCACCGGAACCTCGCGCTGACCGACGGGTGGTCGTGCTCGCCGCAGCCGGCGCAGACGTCCGGGAACTCGCGGCGCGCGTGCGCCCGCCGGAGCGCCGCCATCCGCTCGCCGGCGAGGAGCTCCGCCGGCGCGTGTTCGAACGCGTTCCCGAGGTCGAGCGAGCCCTCGGAGTCGGCGCAGCAGGTCGTCGCCGTCCCGTCGGCGAGCACGACCAGCAGTCCGCGCCACGGCTCGCGGCACGGAGCGGAGCGCGGCGCGTCGCTGGTGACCATCCGCGGGATCGCCTGCACCCGGTCGACCACCGGCGTCCACGCCGCTCGATACGCGTCGAGCGCCCCCTCGGTCTGCGCGTCGACCACCATCGACACGTCGATCCGGAGCCGGCTCCCCGCCGCGTCGCGCTCGCGGCGGAGCGCCCCGACCCGCTCGCGGATCGGGGCGAGTTCGACGCCGCGCGTCCGGCGGTGGATCGCGTCGTCCCCGTCGACGCTGACGGTCAGCCGGACCACGCCCGAGTCGAGGATCGCGCGCCGCTCGGCCGGGCCCAGGAAGGTGCCGTTCGTCGTGAGGAACGTCCGGATCCCCCGCGCCTTCGCGGCGCGGAGCATGTCGGCCCAGCGCGGGTGGAGGAGCGGCTCGCCCCACTGGAACGGCAGCAGCGTCTCGACGGTCGGCGACCGGTCGAGGAGGTCGACGAACGCCTCGAACGGCATCTCCGTCTTCGGGCGCGCGAGGTCGCGGTTCACCGGGCAGTAGACGCACCGGAGGTTGCACCGGTTGGTGATCTCGACGTTCAGCGTCGTCAGCCGCCCGCCGCGGCTCTTCCGGGTCCGGAACATCGCCTCGTTCCAGGCCGCCCATCCGATCGAACGGGCGTCCGGGAACTTGATCCGCAGCAGCTCCGCCTGGTCCGGCTTCTTCAGGTAGCGCCGGGCGACGAGGTCGGTCAGGCGGGCGGCGAGGGTGCGGGGCGGTGGCGCCATGACGAGATTGTAGTCGCCCCGCCCCGAGAGGGTCACGGCGCGCGTTTCAGCGTGTGGACCCAGACCGCCCGCCGGCCGCTTCCGCCGCGCGGGTCGTCGAGGACCGTCCCCTTCACGCAGACGTGGCCGCCGCGCCGGGCGCGCTGGATCATCTTCCGGAAGTAGACGCTCTTCGGGTTCACGACCAGCGGCACGGTCCGGTTCTCGAACACGAGGACCGTCCCCCCGCGCCGCCGCTTCACCTTCTCCGGCTTCGCGAGCAGCTTCGCGGCCGGGACGTGGAGGTGGACGCGCCGGTGCTTCCAGCGCCGTCCCCCCTCGGCGTAGAACGCGCGCTCCTTCTCCTTCGAGGTGAGCGATCGGTACGAGACGTCGGCGTCCGCCGTCGGCGCGAACGCGGCGACGGCGGCGAGCAGGATGAGCCGGGACCAGGGCACGGGGGACCTCCGAGGGTTCGAGGGACGACAGCGACGTCCCTCGAGACGACCCCCGCGAGCGCCGGTCACGCCCGCCCCGACCGCCGGCGCGTCCGGACCGCCGCAACCCGGGCGACACCCCGACGCTACGCCCGCCCCCGCGACGATCCCCGACCGCCGCGCCCCGCGTGCGCCCGTGCGCGTCAGCCCGTCTTGGAGTACCCGATCGACTTCAGGATCCCGAGCACCTCGGTCCAGCTCGGGAACTGCCGCCCCGAGGCCCGCTTCCAGGCGTCGATCGCCTGCAGGAACTCGAGCGTCTCCGCGTCGTCCGCGTTGTCGGAGATCTGCTTCGGGAGGGTGGCGAGGATCGACTCGCTGCTCTGCGACTTGGACGAACGACGCGACGCACGCTTCTTGGGCATGATCCGGCTCCGGAGGGACAACGAGGCCGGGACGCACGAAGGGGTGACGACCGGCCGTGGCGGACGGGACGGTTCCTCCTTCGGTTCTTCTCTTCGCGATGGGGCTGGGGGATCTTTAGGACGGAATTGGAGGGGGAGCAAGGGAGAGCAAGGGAGAGCAGGGGAGAGCAGGGGAGAGCAAGGGAGAGGGCGCTGGCGCGGAGGGGGGGAGGTCGGCGCCTCGGAGCCGGAGTCTGGCCGGGCACGGGAGCGCACGCGGGAGGTGCATTCATCCGGTCCCTACCGCATTCCCTTTCTCCCAAGGAATCGGGTGAGGAAGTCTGGAGCGGGCGAGGCGGGGGCCGGGAAGGGGAGGTGGCTCCGAGAGCGACCCCGCAGCGCGACTCGTCCCTTCGCGGAGACCACGCCGGGCGCATCGCGCGAGGACGTGAGCGGGTCGGAGAGCAGCTTCCCTTCCCGGCCCCCGCCGTGGGGAACGCGCCGACGTTCCCGAACGCGTTCCTCGCTCAGCGCGCAGCGACCCTCTCCGGCGCGTGTTCCCGGAAGAACGCGTGCACCTTCTCCAAGGTCGGGCGCTCGATCACGCCGAACTCGGTGACGATGCCGGTGATGTTGGCGTTCGGGGTGACGTCGAAGGCGGGGTTGTAGACGTCGACGCCGTCGGGGGCGGTGCTCGGGCCGAAGCCGGCGGTCACCTCGGTCGGGTCGCGTTCCTCGATCGGGATCTTCGAGCCGTGGTCGAGGGAGAGGTCGAACGTCGAGAGGGGGGCGACGACGTAGAACGGGACGCCGTGCTCCTTGGCGAGGACGGAGACCGAGTAGGTGCCGATCTTGTTCGCCGCGTCGCCGTTCCCGGCCACGCGGTCGGCGCCGACGAAGACCGCGCCGACGTCCTTGTCGCGCATCACCACGCCGGCCATGTTGTCGCAGATCAGCGTGGCGTCGATCCCCGCCTCCTTCAGCTCCCAGGCCGTGAGGCGGGCGCCCTGGAGGAGCGGGCGGGTCTCGTCGACGAACACCTTGAACTTCTTCCCGAGCTCGTCCGCCTTGAAGAAGACGGCGAGCGCGGTGCCGTAGTCGGCCGTGGCGAGTCCGCCGGCGTTGCAGTGGGTGAGGCAGGCGCGCCCCTCGGGGACGAGCGGGGCGCCGTGCTCGCCGAGCCGCCGGCAGATCTCGCGGTCCTCCTCGAGGATCGTCTTCGCCTCGGCGAGGAGCGCCTCGCGCGCCTCGTCGAGCGGGAGCGTCCGGACCTCGGCCGCCTTCCTCCGCATCCGGTCGATCGCCCAGAAGAGGTTCACCGCGGTCGGGCGCGACGACGCGAGGTAGTCGGTCACCCGGGCGACGTCGGCGTCGAACGCGTCGGGCGTCGTCGCCGACGACTCCTGCAGACCGATCACCGTCCCGAACGCGCCGGCGATGCCGATCGCGGGGGCCCCGCGGATGGCGAGCCGCTTGATCGCGTCCCACATCGCTTCCTTCGTCGCGATGTCGACGTACTTCAGCTCCTTCGGCAGGAGCGTCTGCTCGATGAGGCGGGCGTGGCCGGAGGCGTCTCCGACCCACTCGATCGTGGCGACCGGCATGGGGATCCTCTCGGGGGACGGGCGGCGCGGCCTCGGGTCGGCCGCGCCTCGGGGTTCATCCAGCAGGGTACCGCGCGCGGACCGCGGCGTCCTTCTCGGCGACCTTCGCCTTCATGCTCGCGCGGTCGGCGGCGAACCGGGCCGCGAGGGCCTCGTCGGCGCCGGCGAGGATCTGCACCGCCAGCAGCGCCGCGTTCGTGGCGCCCATCTTCCCGATCGCGACGGTCGCCACCGGGATCCCCGGCGGCATCTGCACGGTCGACAGGAGGGCGTCCATGCCGTTCAGCGGGGTCGCGGAGATCGGGACCCCGATGATCGGGAGGAGCGAGTGCGCGGCCATCGCGCCGGCGAGGTGGGCGGCGCCGCCGGCGGCGGCGATGATCACCCCGAACCCGCGCTCGGCGGCCGTCCGGGCGAACTCGCCCGCCTCCTCCGGCGTGCGGTGGGCCGAGAGGACCCGGACCTCGCACGGGACCTCGAGGCGCTTCAGCGTCTCGACGGCCGGCTCGAGGTGGGGGAGGTCCGAATCGGACCCCATGACGATCGCGACCTTGCGGCTCATGCTTCGTTCTCCGGCAGGGGGGAGGTTCCCGTGAGGATCTTCGCCGTCTCGACGTACCGGCGGCTCGTCTCGCGGACGATCTCGTCGGTCAGCGGCGGCGGCGGCGGCTGCTTGTTCCAGTCGAGCGAGAGGAGGTGGTTCCGGAGGACCTGCTTGTCCCACGGCTGCTGCGGCTCGCCCGCCTTCCAAGTCTCCTTGCTCCAGTAGCGCGACGAGTCGGGGGTGAGCGCCTCGTCGATCCAGACCAGCTCGCCCTCGATAAGGCCGAACTCGAACTTCGTGTCGGCGAGGAGGAGCCCCTTCTCGGCCGCGCGGGAGTGCGCCTCCTGGAAGATCCGGATCGCGGCGTCGCGCGCCGCGCGGGCGAGGTCCGCGCCGAGCGTCTCCTCGACCTGGGCGAACGTCATCGGCTCGTCGTGCCCGACCGCGGCCTTCGTCGTCGGCGTGAGGATCGGCGTCTCGAACCGCGAGCTCTCCTCCAGGCCGGGCGGGAGCTCGACGCCGCAGATGCTGCCGACCTTCCGGTACTCCTTCAGGCCGGAGCCGGCGAGGTACCCGCGGACGACGAACTCGACCGGCAGGGGCTCGGCGCGACGACAGAGCATCGACCGGCCGGCGAGGACGTCCGCGTGCCTCCGGACCGCGTCGGGCATCGCGTCGACGTCGGTGGTGAGCATGTGGTGGGGGAGCAGGTCGGCGAGCTCGCGGAACCAGTGCTCGGAGACGTGCGTGAGGACGCGCCCCTTGTGCGGGATCCCCTCGTTCATCACGACGTCGAACGCCGAGATCCGGTCGGTCGCCACGAGGAGGAGGTCGTCGCCGACCTCGAAGATGTCGCGGACCTTGCCGCGGCTGATGCGCGTCAGGCCGTCGAGGGATGCGTCGAGCAGGGGTGTCGTCGCCAAGGGTCTCCTCCCCGGAGTTCGGTGTCGGACGGTCGTGGGAATCGAAAGGGTCGACCCCGCCCAACGGCGGAGTCGACCCCATCGGTCATTGTCTGTTCTCGGGCGCCGCAGCGCACGCGCCGTCGGCGCGCGCGACTCACTTCTCTTCGAGGTACTCGATGGTGAGCCTCAGGACGAAGGCGACCATGATGATGCCCAGGAACAACGCTACCTGCAGCGACATGCTGACCTCCTTCGAAGTCACGCCACACGGTATCGGCAGAGGGAAATCCGCTCTGGATGGTCCGGCGAGCCCGGATGGGGTCTCGCCGTTCTCGGCTGCCGGAACCGTCGGACCGGGGGATCCTCGCGACGCCGTTCGCGGCCCCGCCCCCCGGCTCGGCCCGCGCGACATGCTAGGGCGAGGTCGACCCCGATCAACGAAAATCGGAGACTCCCCGCGGTCACGACGTGCCTACAATTCTCGTTCCGAGAACACGTCGACGGGCGCGGTGATGGGACTGAAGGTTTTTCTCCGAAAAGACTTGGGTCGATCGCGGTCGTCCTCGCCCCGGCCCGGCGCCCGCGGGCGGCCGGGGAGCTCCGACCGGCGACCGGGGAGAGGTTCGCGATGAGGGTCCTCGTCACCGGGGCGGCCGGCTACATCGGGAGCCACGCCTTGAAACGGCTCCGGGCGGAGGGGCACGACGTCGTCGCCCTCGACGACCTCCGCCGCGGCCACGTCCGGGCGCTCCGCGGCGTCGAGCTGATCGAGACGTCGGTCCACGACCGGCCGCGGGTCGAGCGCGAGATGAAGGCCCGCGGCATCGAGGCGGTGATGCACTTCGCCGCGTCGTGCTACGTCGGCGAGTCGGTCGAGCGGCCGCTCGAGTATTACGAGAACAACGTGGTCGGGACGCTCCGCCTCGCGGAGGCGTGCGTCGCGGCCGGGGTCGGGACGTTCGTGCTGTCGTCGACCGCGGCGACGTACGGCGAGCCGGACGTCGTGCCGATCCCCGAGGAGACCCCGCGCCGGCCGGTGAACCCGTACGGCCGCTCGAAGGCGATGGCGGAGGACGTCCTCACCGACTGCGCCGCGGCGTCGTCGCTGCGACCGATCTTCCTACGGTACTTCAACGCGGCCGGGGCCGACCCCGAGGGGGAGCTCGGCGAGGACCACGACCCGGAGACCCACCTCGTCCCGAACGCCATCCGCGCCGCGCTCGGCCGGGCGCCGGGGATGCGGATCTTCGGCGACGACTACGACACCCCGGACGGGACGTGCGTGCGCGACTACGTCCACGTCACCGACCTCGCCCAGGCCCACGTCCGGGCGCTCGAGTTCGCGGCCGCCGGCGGATCGTGCCGGGCGTTCAACCTCGGGTGCGGCAGCGGCTACTCGGTGAAGGAGGTGGTCGACACCGTGCGCGAGGTGTCGGGCCGCGACTTCGAGGTGTCGATCGAGGGGAGGCGCGCCGGCGACCCGCCCGTCCTCGTCGCGGCGTCGGCGCGGGCGCGGGACGAGCTCGGCTGGCGCCCCGAGCACGAGTCGCTGCGGGAGATCGTGGAGACCGCCTGGCGCTGGCTCGAGGCGCATCCGAACGGATACGAATGACCGAGCGACCGGCGACGCGGCGCGAGCTCGTGATCCTCGGTTCGGGGACCGCCGTGCCGACGCCGCGCCGCGGCCCCTCGGGCGCGGTCCTCGCCGTCGGGGACGAGGTGACGCTGATCGACCCCGGCCCGGGGGCGCTGCAGCGGGCGTGCCGCGCCGGCTTCCCGGCCGAGACGATCGGACGGGTCCTCCTGACGCACCACCATCCCGACCATTGCCTCGACCTCGCGGCGGTGCTGTTCGCCCGGAAGAGCCCGGCGCTGCCGCCGCCCGGCGGCCCGCTGGAGATCGTCGGCGGACCGGGGACGGCGGCGCTCCTCGAGCGGCTGGAGGCGGTCTTCGGCGGGTGGATCACGCTCCCGCCCGGCGATCGCGTCGTCCGCGAGCTGGCGCCGGGACGGTTCGACGTCGGGTCGGTCGCGGCGGAGGCGTTCCCGATCCTGCACTCGCCGGCCAGCCTGGCGTACCGGTTCACGCTCGGCCCGGGCGACGGGGAGGACCGGTTCGTGCTGGCGATCTCCGGCGACACCGACGTCTGCGACGGCGCGGTCGACGTCGCCCGTGGGGCGGACTGCTACGTCCTCGAGGCGGCGTACGCGGACGGATCGACGGCGCGGGGGCACCTGACGCCGCGGAAGGCGGCGGAGATCGCGGCCCGCGCGGGGTGCCGCCGGCTGGTCTTGACCCACTTCTACCCGGAGGTCGACGTCGAAGATGCGCGCCGGGTCGCGCGTGAGTTCTTCGGCGCGCGCGTTACGATCGCGGAGGACGGCCTCCGGATCCCGCTGCGAACCGTGGTGCGTGCTCCCTCATGACGAAGCTCCTCGCCGCCCTCTTCGCCCCGCTCCTCCTGGCCCCGCCTCCCTCCGACGAGGTCGACGCCGGGTTCGAGCCGGCGCTCGAGACCGTCACGGACGCGGACGTCCGGACGCACGTCGACCTCCTGACCAGCGACGTCTACGCCGGTCGCGACACGCCGCAGCCGGGGATGGTGAAGGCGTGCGAGTACGTCGCCGAGCAGTTCTCGCGCTACGGCCTCGTCCCGGTCGGCCCGGACGACTCGTTCCTCGTCACGTACGCGCTGAACGTGCGCGACGTCGCGCCGTCGACGACGTTCGTCCTCGCCGGCGCGCAGGGGGACGTGCTGGCGACCCTCCGCGAGGAGTTCGTCCCCGCCAAGGAGAGCCCGTCCGGGGCGGCGGAGGGGGACGTCGTCTTCTGCGGCTACGGCATCGAGGAGCGGAAGTACCGCTGGAACTCGTTCAAGCGGGTCGACGTCCGCGGGAAGATCGTCGTCGTGCTGGCGCGCGAGCCGCGCGCGGACGACGACAACGCGCGGTTCTTCGACGGGCTCGAGGCGACCGACGCCAGCTCGCTCGCCGAGAAGGTGAAGAAGGCGGCCGAGCTCGGCGCCGTCGGGGTGGTCGTCTGCCCCGCCACCGCCGAGGAGAGCGAGGTCTGGATGAACGCGCAGCTCCCGATCCTCGCCGGCCGCGGCGGGGGGCGGCGCGGCCGCGGCGGCTCGTCCGAGCTCGCGCTCCCGACCGTCGTGGTGACGCTCGACCTGGCCGAGAAGATCCTCGGACGCTCGCCGACCGAGCTGCGCGACCGGATCGACGGGCGTCGCAAGCCCGACTCGTTCGAGGTCGACGCGCGCGTCCGGCTCGACGTGGTCGTGACCGAGGAGTCGCGGCCGGTCCCGCAGGTCGCCGCGCGGTACCCCGGGCGGGACCAGGACCTCCTCGGCGAGGTCGTGGTCGTCGGGGCGCACCTCGACCACGTCGGCATGGACGACCGGGGGCGGGTGTACAACGGCGCGGACGACAACGCGGGCGGGGTGGCGGGCCTCCTCGAGGTGGCGCAGGCGTTCGGCGAGGGGAAGCCGATGACGAGGCGCTCCGTCGTGTTCATCGCGTTCACCGGCGAGGAGCGGGGGCTGCTCGGGTCGTACGCCTGGTGCCGCGAGCCGCCGATCGCGATGTCGAAGCACTACGGCATGATCAACCTCGACATCATCTCGCGCGGGCGGAAGAGCGCGATCGAGGCGACGCCGCCGCCCGACAAGACGTTCTTCGACCGCCTCCTCTCGAGGGCGGTGAAGGAGTCGAACTGCCGCCTGAAGGTGGGGCGGGGCGGCAAGGAGTACTTCCAGCGGAGCGACCAGTACCCGTTCCACCGGGAGGGGATCCCGACCGTCTTCTTCAACGAGGGGAAGACGAACGAGGACTACCACCGGCCGTCGGACACCGCGGACAAGCTGATCGAGGAGAAGGTGGCGAAGGTCGCGCGGCTGTCGTTCGCGCTCGCGTACCTCGCGGCGAACAGCGACCTCGAGGGCGGACTCCGTTGAGGCGGGGCTCGCCGAGTCGACGGCGCGCGCCCGCCGCGGAGGCGGCGCGATGACGGCGTCGAGGCCCGCGCGCACCCTGGTCGCGGTCGTCCTGCTCGCGGCCGCGGTCGTCGGTCTGGCCGACCTGGCGATCGGCCCCGCCGCGCCGTCGCGGTCCGGGGCTCCCGACGGGGACGCCGAATCGGTCGCGGTCGCGCGATCGTCCGGCGCCGCGCCGCCCGCCGTCCTCGGCGACGCCGCGCCGGCGGACGAGGGCGCGACGCTCGTCGGCGGGGACGACGTCGGGCCGGAGGCCGGGGCGACGCGACGGAAGGCGTCGCCCGCGGCGTCGCCGTCCCGCGTGACCGCGTCGATCGACGGTCCCGCCGCGCGCCCGGACGGGCGGCCGGTCGAGCCGTTCTGCGGCGAGCCTTCGGTCCGGGCGCGTTCGCCGGTCGCGCGCGCCGCGCTCGGCGGCCGGATCCGGACGCTCCTCCGGAACCCCCACCTGAAGGGAGCGGCGGTCGGCCTCGCGGTCTACTCCGTGACCCACGGCGAGTCGCTCGTCCGGGTCGACGCGTCGACCGCGCGCATCCCCGCCTCGAACGCGAAGCTCGTCACCACCGCGACCGCCCTCGTCACCCTCGGCCCGGGGTTCCGGTTCGAGACGCGGCTGGTGGGGGACGGTGAGGTCGACGCGGGGGGCGTGCTGGCGGGGGACCTCGTCGTCCTCGGCGACGGCGACCCCGACCCGCGCGAGCTCGACGGCCCGTCGCTCGTCGAGCGCCTCGCCGCGGCGGCGAAGGAGGCGGGGCTCACGAAGGTCGAGGGGAGGCTCGTCGTCGACGACCGCCTGTTCGATCGCGAGGCGGTCGCGCCGGGGTGGAAGGAGAACGACCTCCACAAGGCGTACAGCGCGCCGGTCGCCGGGTTCTCGTCGTACGGCAACACACTCGCGGTCGAGGTCCGTCCCGCGGCGGCGGTCGGCGGGGCGGCGGAGGTCTCCCTCTCGCCGGCCGGCGCGCCGTTCGAGCTCGACGCGTCGGTCACGACCGCCGGGCCGAAGGGGAAGCACCTGATCGACGTCCGGCCGATGCCCGCGCCGCCCGGTCGGATCACGGTGCGCGGGAAGACGCCTCGCGGCGCCCGACCGGTCCCGGTCGAGGTCTCGGTGATCGACCCGGCGCTCGTCGCCGGCGAGCGGCTCCGCGCCGCGCTCCGCCGGATGGGGGTCGAGGTCGTCGGCGAGGTGGTGCTCGCGCCGGCGGAGCTCTCGCCGAACCTCCGCTCGCGCGCGCCGGTCGCCGTCGCCGCGAGCCCGCTGGCGCCGCTCCTCGCCGTCCTGAACAAGGAGTCGTCGAACGTCGTCGCCGAGCATCTGTTCAAGCGGTGCGGCTACGCGCACGAGGGGCGCGGCACGTTCGCGTCGGGAGGGCGCGCGGCCCGCGCGGCGGTCGAACGGCTCGGCGTCGAGTGGGGCGGCAGCCGCGCCGCCGACGGCTCCGGGCTGTCGCGCGACAACCGGTTCAGCGCCGACCTGTTCGTGTCGCTCCTCGACCGCCTCTACCGGTCGGCGTGGCGCGAACTGCTCCTCGACAGTCTCGCGGTCGCCGGCGCCGACGGGACGCTGCGCCGCCGGCTGACCGAGCCGCGCTACCGGGGGCGCGTGCGGGGGAAGACCGGGTTCGTCTCGCGGGTCTCGTCGGTCTCCGGGTTCGCGCAGACCGACGACGGCGAGGTGATCGCGTTCTCCATCCTCGTGAACGGGTTCTCGGGCTGGTCCGGCCACGTGAAGGCGGTGCAGGACGACGTCCTGCGAAAGCTCTGCGACCTCGCGCCCCGATGAGCCTCGACCTCGAACACGCGGCCGACGTCGCGGTCCGCCTCGCGCGCGCGGCGGGCGACGCGGCGCTCGGCTTCCGGGGCCGCCTCGGTGCGGGGGAGGTCCGGTACAAGGGGCCGCGGGACCTCGTCACCGCGGCCGACCTCGAGGCGGAGCGGATCGTCGCCGAGGGGCTCCGCGCCACGTTCCCGGACCACGCCGTGGTGGCGGAGGAGGAGGTCTCGTCGGCGTCCGCCGTCCGGCACGGGGCGGGCGACGAGGACGACCCCGCGACGCGGCCGGCCGGCGGTCCGAGCGACCTCTCCACCGTCCGCGAGCGGATCGCGTCGGGCGCCCCCTGCTGGATCGTCGACCCGCTCGACGGCACCACGAACTTCGCCCACTCGCACCCGTTCTTCGCGGTCTCGATCGCGCTCTGGGCGGACGGCCTGCCGCGCGCCGCGGTGGTGCACGCGCCGGCGCTCGGCGAGACCTTCACGGCGGTCCGCGGCGGCGGCGCGTTCCTCGGCGAGGAGCGGCTCCGCGTCTCCCCTTGCGAGCGGCTCGGCGACGCGATCTTCGCGACCGGCTTCCCGTACCGCCGCCAGGAGCTCTCGCCGCTCGAGAACAACGTCGGGCCGATGAACGCGTTCCTCCTGGAGGTGCGCGGGTTCCGGCGGTGCGGGT
Source organism: bacterium (assembly GCA_030428825.1). Taxonomy (GTDB): domain Bacteria; phylum Planctomycetota; class B15-G4; order B15-G4; family JADJEK01; genus JAUIEL01. The sequence goes on along the minus strand of JAUIEL010000047.1, from coordinate 937 downwards.
CGGCGGCGATCGACCTCGCGTACGTCGCGGCCGGCCGGTACGCCTTCTTCTTCGAGGCGCAGCTCGAGCCGTGGGACGTCGCGGCGGGGGGGCTCCTGGTGGAGGAGGCGGGGGGACGCGTGTCGGACTACGACGGCGGGGACGACTGGCTCTGCGGCCGACGCGTCGTGGCGTCGAACGGCGTCCTCCACGACGTCGTGCGCTCGCGGCTCCGCCCGTCCTGAGCGGGGACGCCGAGCTCAGGCCACCGGGACCAGCAGCTCGTCGATCCGCGGGACGACCTTCCGGTAGCGGGGCGCGTGCTCCTGGAACCGGACCGCCGCCGCGTCGCGGTCGCTCCGGAGGAGGAGATCGAGCCACGGGACGAGCGCCGAGAGGAGGACCGCGCGGTCGATCGCCGCGTCGACGTCGACGCGGCGCGCGGCGACGACGCCGAGCACGGTCCGCGCCGCGGCGGTCTCGAGGTCGACGCCTCGAAGGGCGGCGTGGTGCACCCCCGCGCGGTCGAGCCGGCCCGACGCGAGCTCCTCGAACGCGAGCTCCGCGCGCGCCTCGTGCCCGACCTCCGAGTCGTCGACGGCGTTCGCGAGGAGGGTCCGCGCGGTCTCGACGTCGCCGTCGATCCGCGCGACCCGCGCTCCGAGCACCCAGGCGACGCGCATGGCGCCGTAGTCGGCGCAGAAGCGACCGAACAGCCGGCGGGCGTCGGTCCCGCGGGGACTCTCGTCGAGGGCGAGCTCGACCTCGAGCCGTCGCGTGACGACGTCGTCCCGGCCGAGCGCGCCCGCCTCCGCGAGGGCGAGCCGCGCCGCGCCGGTCTCCCCCCGCCGCCGCAGGAGCCGGGCCCGCTCGACCGCGGCCGCCGCCTGCGCCGCGCGCGGGTCCCGGCTCGGGACGAGGGGGTTCCCCGCGACGCCGGCCGGTTCCCCGAGGCGCG
>JAUIEL010000046.1 GCA_030428825.1 bacterium | reverse complement strand
CTCGATGTCCGCCTGCTTGGCGAAGTAGAGGTAGCGCCGGTTCGCCTGCGACTCGCCCGCGAAGGCGTCCTTCAGGTTCTGGTGGGTCTTGGAGCCGTTCAGCTCGGCCATGGTTCTTCCTCCGGGTGAAACTCGGTCTCGGTCGGCCGGGCGCTCGTCGCGCGGCACGCGGGACCCGCGGGGTCGAGGCGTGGGCGCCGTCCGACGGGTCGACGACGATTCTAGCTATGGGTGAGATAGACGCTTTCTAATTCGAGAATCATTCCGGTTTTTTCGCGGTCGCGTGGGCCGAGGGTCGGGGGGCGGCTAGCATCCTGGGTTCGAGCGGGGTCCGAGGGGCCGGCGCGCCCCTGACCCTCCCTCGACGGTCCCGTAGACAGAATCCAAGGAGCAACCGTCCATGACGGAGACGATCCAGGTCGGGCAGACGGTCCCCGACTTCAAGCTGGCGACGTTCCAGCCGACCAGTGGCGACTTCGGGGAGTTCTCGCTCTCCGAGAACATGAAGGCCGGGAAGTGGACGATCCTCTTCTTCTATCCGGCCGATTTCACCTTCGTGTGAGCGACCGAATTCGCTGCTCTGGCAGAGCAGTACGAGCGGATCGCACGCCTCGGCGCCGAAGTGGTGACGGTGAGCTGTGACACCCAGTTCACGCACCTCGCCTGGCAGCGGGACGAGAAGGAGCTGGCCGGCGTGAAGTACCCGATGGGTGCGGACACGACCGGCAACCTCGCCCGGATGTTCGGCGTCTACCTCGACGACGCGGGGCTCTCGCTCCGCGGGACGTTCATCATCGCGCCGGACGGCAAGCTGATGAACGCCGAGGTGAACTTCCTGAACATGGGCCGGAACATCGACGAGCTCCTCCGGCGGCTGAAGGCGAACATCTACCTCGCCCGGAAGACCGCGGAAGGGTGCCCGGCGAAGTGGAAGGACGAGGGGGACAAGACCCTCACGCCCGGCCCCGAGATGGTCGGGCGCGTCCACGAGGCGCTCCAGAAGTAGCGATCCCGCGGCGTCCGGCCCCCGTGCGCCGGCTCCGCGCGAACGAGGGGCGCCCCCCGGCGGGGCGCCCCTCGCGCCGTCTCGGCCGCCTCCGGCCGGCCAACGGCGCCCCGCCAGGCGCGTACCAGTCTCCCCCGCCGCCGGAGGCTCCGCATGTCCACCGAGTCGTCGCCGTCCCGCTCCTCGACGTTCTGGCGGGAGTGGGCCAAGCCGATCCTGACCGCCGTCCTCGCCCTCTGCGCCCTCCGCTCCTCGCTGGCGGACTGGAACGACGTGCCGACCCCGTCGATGGTCCCCACGATCCTCGAGGGAGACCGGGTCTTCATCGACAAGCGGGCGTACGACTGGCGGGTGCCGTTCTTCGGCTGGCGGATCGCGGCCCGCGAGGACCCGGAGCGGGGGGACATCGTGATCTTCCCCTCCCCGGTCGACGGCATCCGCCTCATCAAGCGCGTCGTCGGCCTCCCCGGCGACACGATCGAGCTGCGCGGAGACCGGCTGGTCGTGAACGGCGAGCCGGCCCGGTACGACGCGATCTCGACCGCCGCGCTCCAGGGGTGCGAGCACGAGGAGCTGGCCGGGTTCCGGGTCTGGCGCGAGGCGAAGGACGGGCTCGATCATCCGATGATGACCGAGCGCGGCTCGCTCCGCCCGTCCGACTTCGGACCGTTCGAGGTCCCGGCCGATCACTACTTCATGATGGGCGACAACCGCGACCGGTCGCTCGACTCCCGGTTCTTCGGCGCCGTCCCGCGAGAGACGATCCGGGGGAAGGCGCTGGCGGTGGCGCTGTCGGTCGACCCCGACCGCGCCTACCGGCCGCGTTTCGCGCGCTGGTTCAGCCGTCTGCCGTGAGGTACTGGACGGAGAAGAGCTCGTCGTCGTCGGTCCAGACCGAGTCGACCGAGAAGCCGGCCTCGGCGGCGAGCGCGGCGAACGACTCGCGCGAGTACTTGTGCGAGTCCTCGCAGTGGATCACGGCCCCCGGCGCGAACTCGAGCGTCTCGCCGGCGATCGTCACCCGCTGCGGGCGCTCGCAGATCAGCTCCATCACGATCCCGCTCCGTTCCTCGCACCACCTCGCGCGGTAGCGCCAGGCGTCGAGGTCGAAGCCCGCGCCGCACTCGCGGTTCAGCCGCGCGAGGACGTTCTTGATGAAGGCGCGGGAGACCCCCGCCGCGTCGTCGTACGCGGCCTCCAGGACGTGACGGTCCTTCTTCAGGTCGACGCCGATCAAGAGGCCGCCGCCGGGCCCGACCAGCCGCGCCACCCGCCGCAGGAAGCCGACGACCTGTCGCTGCTCGAAGTTGCCGATCGTCGACCCGGGGAAGAAGACGACGGTGTTCTCGACCTCGTCGACCAGCTTCGGCAGCGTGATCGGCTTGGTGTAGTCGGCGCAGACCGGGCGGACCCGGAGCCCGGGATAGTCCTCGTCGAGCGCGCGCGCGGTCTCGGCGAGCTGCTCCCGCGCGATGTCGATCGGGACGTACCCGGCCGGCTCGGTCAGCGCGTCGAGGAGATGGCGCGTCTTGGTGCTGGCGCCGCTCCCGAACTCGACGACCAGCGCGTGCGGGCCGATGCGCGCGGCGATCTCGGCGCCGCGGACCCGGAGGATCGCCGTCTCGGTCCGGGTCGGATAGTACTCCGGCTGCTCGCAGATCTGCTCGAACAGGCGCGCGCCGACGTCGTCGTACAGGAGCTTGCAGGGGAGCTGCGGCGACGGTCCGCGGAGCGACTCGAGCGCCTCGGCGGCGACCTCGCGGGACGACGGCGAGAGGTCCTCGACCTCGGCGCCGGTGCTCTCGTGCTGTTCAACGGTCATCGGTCACCTTCCTCCGCCGCGTTCGCCGCGGCCGCTCGTCCGTCGATCCTCGAGGCCTCGGCTCCGGCTCGGCCGCCGCCGTCGCCCCGGAAGCCCCCGAGAGCGCCTCGTCGTCCGTCACCAGGTGCGGCGCGGCGTCGAGGTGCTCGGCGTCCATCATGCCCGCGATGCGAGTCAGCATCGCGAGCGCCATCTGTCTCTCCCACTCGTCGAGCTCCATCAGCCGACTCCGGAACCGGTCCTGCAGCAAGGACGGAGCGTGCGCGAGGATCTCGTTCCCGAGCGGGGTCAGGTCGACCACGACGGTCCGCCGGTCGACCTCGCCGCGGTCGCGGACCACGAACTGCCGCTTCACGAGCCGGCTGATGATCCCGGACATCGTGGCGTTGCCGAGGTGGACCGCGCGCGCCAGCGTGGTCGCGGACGAGGGGCCGAGCCGCTTCAGCGCGAGCATGGTGGCGAGCTGCGGTCCGGTCAGGCCGCACGACTCGGCGAGCCGGCGCGAGTGGAGGTCGACGGCGCGCATGATCCGACGCAGCGCCGCGACGATCCGGTCCTCCAGCGGGAGGTTCGTCGAGTCTTCCATCGGCCGGATCATACGGACCGAACCGGTTGCGGCGGACGAAATTGCTTCGTATCGACAGCATGGTCACGGACCGGGAAAACCGACGCACGGCGTTCGAAGTCAGACGCAAGTCTTCTTTTTGAATGGCAGTTGCAACCGGTCGCCGCGGGATCTCCTCGCGTCGTTCGACCCGCTCGTCCGGTTCTGCTACGGTGAAAACGTATCGTGTGCGTGATGTTCGAACCTTCTCCCGCGCCACTCCCTCCCTAGCGACGACGAGCCCTCGATGCCGACCCCCACGCCCCCGAGCCCCTCCCCGAACCACGCCGCCGGCCTCGACCCCGAGACCCGGGCCCGGCTCGAGAAGACCTGGGAGGCGGCGTACCGGGCCCGGACCAAGGACGAGCTGCGGCGGGTCTACGCGGACTGGGCGGCGCGCTACGACGACGACCACGAGGCGATCGGGTTCGTCGGGCACCGGGTCGCGGCCGAGGCCCTGGCGCGGAGGATCGACGGGCCGGAAGGCGCGAAGGTGCTCGACGCGGGAGCCGGCACCGGCGCCGTCGGCGAGGAGCTCCGGCGGCTCGGGTTCGAGCACCTGACGGCGATCGACCTCTCCGCGGAGATGCTGGCGGTCGCCGCCGGACGCGGGGTGTACGAGCGCCTCGAGGTCGTCGATCTCGAGGTTCCCGTCGACGCCTGGCGGGACGACGCCTTCGACGCGGCGATCCTGGTCGGGGTCTTCTCGTACGGCCAGGCCGAGGCGCACGCGCTCGACGAGATCGTGCGGCTGGTCCGGCCCGGCGGGGTCGTCGCGTTCACGGCGCGGGACGACTTCTGGGACGAGGACGCGATGGGCGTCCGCGGCCTGGCGGAGGACCTCGAATCGCGCGGCGCGTGGAAGCGGGTGGAGACGTCCGACCCCCACCCGTACCTCCCGGCGAAGGATCCGTCGGTCTCGTTCCGCGTCCGCTGCTACGAGGTCCTCCCGGCGAAGCGCCCGACGCCCTCCCCCGAGTTCGTCGCCGCGGTGCGCGAGGCGCTCGACGCGCCGGGCCCCGTCCGTTCGATCGATCACCAGTTCATCTGGGACGCCGCCGGCTCGCGCCTCTACGACGCGTACACCCGGCGTCCGGAGTACTACCTGACCGACTGCGAGGAGGAGATCCTCGAGCTGCATGCCGACCAGCTCTCCGCCGACCACCACCTGTTCGTCGAGCTCGGCTGCGGGTCGGCGCGGAAGATCCGGCACGTGCTGGACGCGGCGGTGGCGCGACCGGACGGACGGGCGGTCAGGTACCTCCCGATCGACGTCAGCGCGGGCGCGCTCGAGTCGACGGCGGCGGAGGTGACCGAGCGGTACGGCGACCGCGTCGACGTCCGGCCGCTGCGCGGGATGTTCGACGACCTCCTGGCGAAGATCCCGCCGACCGAGCCGAAGACGATCCTCTTCTTCGGGTCGTCGGTCGGGAACATCGAGTCGCGCGAGGACATCGTCTCGTTCCTCTGGCGGATCGGCCAGCGGATGACCGGCGAGGATCGGTTCGTGACCGGCTTCGACCTGCAGAAGGACGAGGCGACGCTCCTCGCGGCGTACAATGCCGGCGAGGAGAACCGCATGTTCTTCGCCCACATGGTCCGCCGGATGAACCGCCTCCTCGGGGCGACGTTCGACGTCGAAGCGTTCCGGCTCGGTTCGGACTGCGTCACGGAGGAGCCGCACCGCGGCCTCCTGACGAAACGCGTCGACCTGAAGGTCGTGTCGACGACGGCGCAGGACGTCGAGATCCCGGCGCTCGATCGTCGGATGCGGCTCGACCGGGGGGACGCGTTCCGGGTCGGCATCTCGCGGAAGTTCCGGACCGACGACCTGCGGATCCTCGCCGACCTCGCCGGGTTGCGGCTTCGGACGATCTGGCTCGACCCGTCCCACCGCTTCGCGCTGGCGGAGATGGTGCTCGGAGAGTCGTGACCCTCTCCGCCGACCTGCCTTGATCGAGCTCGACCGGGTCTCGAAGTCGTTCGAGGACGACGCGGGGGGAGAGATCCCCGCCGTCGCCGACGTCTCCCTGCGCGTCGGCGCCGGCGAGACGCTCGCGCTGATCGGGACCAGCGGCTCGGGGAAGACGACGATCCTTAAGATGATCAACCGGCTGGTCGAGCCGACCGCGGGGTCGGTGCGGCTCGACGGCGACGACGTCCGGGACTCCGACCCGGTCCGGCTCCGCCGCGGCGTCGGGTACGTGGTCCAGCGCGGCGGGCTGTTCCCGCACCTCACCGTCGCCCGCAACGTCGGTCTCCTCGCCGAGCTGGAGGGGTGGGCGCGGCCCGACGTCGAGCGGCGCGTGGCGGAGCTGCTCGAGCTCGTGAACCTCCCCCCCGCCACCTACGCCGACCGGCGCCCCTCGTCCCTGTCCGGCGGGGAGCGCCAACGCGTCGGCGTCGCGCGCGCGCTGGTCCTCGACCCGCCGATCGTGCTGCTCGACGAGCCGTTCGGCGCCCTCGACCCGATCACGCGCGGCCAGCTCCAACAGGAGTTCCAGGACCTGAAGCGGCGGCTCGGCAAGACCGTCGTGATCGTCACGCACGACATGGCCGAGGCGTTCGCGCTCGCCGATCGGACCGCGCTCCTCGACTCCGGCCGTCTGCTCCAGGTCGGGTCGGAGGCGGACTTCCGCGAGCGGCCGGCGAACGACTTCGTGGCGGGCTTCCTGACCGAGCACTTCCGGAGCGCCACGTGATCGGGCGACGGTCGGCGGCGGCGGCGGCGCTCCTCGTCCTGTCGATCGCGGCGGGGAGCGCGGGCGCGAAGGAGTCGATCGCGATCGGCAGCAAGAACTTCACGGAGAACCGCCTCCTCGCCGAGATCATGGCCCAGCTGGTCGAGGCGGAGACCGACCTCGCCGTCGAGCGCCGGACGAACCTCGGCGGGACGATGGTCGTGTTCGAAGCGCTCCGCCAAGGCGAGATCGACCTCTACCCCGACTACACCGGGACCGGCTGGGCGATCGTCCTGAAGGAGGAGGAGCGCGTCACCGACCCCCTCCGGGTCTACCTGCGGGTGCGGAACGAGTACGAGCGGCGGTTCCGGATCGAGTGGCTCGACCCGTTCGGGTTCGCGAACAGCTACGCGGTGGCGATGCGCGAGGACGTGGCGGAGCGGCTCGGGGTCACGCGCGTCTCCGAGCTCGCCGACGTCGACGAACCGCTCGTCGCCGCGCTCAGCCACGAGTTCCTGAACCGGGAGGACGGCTGGCCCGGGCTCTCGGCGTGGTACGGGCTCGACGACGTCGAGGTCCGCGGGATGGAGCACGGCCTCGCGTTCGAGGCGATCCGCTCGTCGAGCGCCGACTTGATCGACGCCTGGACCACGGACGGGAAGCTCCTGAAGTTCGACGTCCGGATCCTCGCGGACGATCGCCGCTTCTTCCCGCCGTACGACTGCGCGCCGCTGGCCCGCGCCGACACGCTCGCGCGGCATCCCGAGCTCCGCCCCGTCCTCGAACGGCTCGCGTTCCGGATCGACGACGTGCGGATGATGGCGCTGAACCACGAGGTCGAGGTCGAGGGGCGCGCGTTCGACGCGGTCGCCCGCGACTACCTCCGCGCGGAGGGGCTCCTCTCGAGCGACGGGAGCGAGCACGACCGTCCGGAGATCCGCCGCGACGTCGGTTTCCTGCGCCTCTTCTGGAGCCGGCGCACCGAGACGCTCCGGCTCGCGCTCGAGCACCTCCTCCTCTCCGGCCTCGCGGTCGCCCTGGCGATCGTGATCGCCGTCCCGCTCGGGATCGCCCTCTCCCGGCGGGAGCGTCTCGCCGGCGTCGTCCTCGGCGCCGCCGGCGTGATCCAGACCGTACCGAGCCTCGCCCTCCTGGCGTTCATGATCCCGCTCCTCGGCATCGGCGTCCCCGCCGCGCTCGCCGCGCTGTTCCTCTACTCGCTCCTCCCGATCGTCCGGAACACGTGGACCGCCATCCGCGAGGTCGACGACGAGCTGGTCGAGGCCGCCCGCGGCATGGGCCTGACCGACCGCCAGATCCTCCGCCTCGTCGAACTGCCGCTCGCCACGCGGACGATCATGGCCGGCGTCCGCACCGCCGCGGTCATCGCCATCGGCATCGCCACCCTGGCCGCCTTCATCAGCGCCGGCGGACTCGGCGAACCGATCGTCACCGGGCTCCAGCTGAACGACCCGAACCTGATCCTCTGCGGCGCCGTCCCGGCGGCGGCGCTGGCGGTCGCCGTCGACCTGCTCCTCGCCCGGGCCGAGGAGTGGATGGCGCCGAAGACGTGAGCGGGGGAGAGAAGCAACGAGAGCAGGGGAGAGCGCGCTGACGCGGAGTGACTCGGGCTGGGGAGGGCGCGTCGCCGGAACTCGAGCGTCCAAGATGGCGTCCGTCCAAGATGGCGTCATCCAAGATGGCGTCAGACCCTACGACGGTCGAGCGGTGGCGTCTGACCCCACCTCACTCAATTCCTTAATCATATGTGAACCGTGACTTACGGCGCTCCGCGCCAACGCCCGGCCGTTCGGGATCCGGGTGGCGGCCGTCGGGCGCTTCGGAGGGGGCGCGCAAGTCGTTCATGCGCAACGAACAAGGGGCGTGGCGTCACCGGTTCGTAGCGATTGAGTGGGGTGGGGTCAGACGCCACTGCTTGTGCGTAGTGGGGTCAGACGCCACTGATTGCGCGTCGTGGGGTCAGACGCCACCGCGGTGGCGGGCGCGCGGACGTTCTCGAACGCGTTCCAGGCCCGCGCGGCGGATGATCGTCACCTTCGTTGCAGGTACGGCCGCCAGGGGTTCTCTTCGTACGCCTCGTCGAACACGTCGAAGGGCGGCGCCATCAGGTCGCGGACCGCGGTGGAGATCGCGAAGACGCCGCCCGTCGCGCGGTTCTGGATCGGCCATTCGCCGGACTGGAGCGGGCGCTTCGAGATCCGCAGCTCGCACGGTTCACCGGACGCGGGCATCAGGACGATCCTCGCCCACGGGTCGTCGAAACCGAACGCGGCCTCTTGAGCCGGGTCGATCAGCAGCGACCACGGCGCGAAGAAGAGGAAGCTCGACCACATCACGGCCGACGTCGCGTTCGCCACCCGCTCCTCGCCGCCGGCGTGGAGGTGCCACTCGTACGGCGACTTCCCGCGCCGCATCTCCTCCTCGGTGATCTCGATGTCGTGGAGGGTGACGGCGTACGTCCGGCCGTCGGCGAACCACACCTCCTGACGATCGACGCGGCGCGACTCGCCCGGCCAGACCCGCGGCACGACGTGGGGATCGAGGAGCGGCGGCCGATCGGCGCCCGGCGTGCTCATGAGCGGCCCCCACGGGTCGGACTCGATCGACCAGACCCCCGGGTCGTCGGACCGCCGGACGTAGCACCCCTTCCCGTCCGCCCGCCGGTGCCCGAGCTGGACCGTGAACCGGACGTCGAGGTCGCCGTCGAGCGACGCGTCCGGCCCGTGCAGCGAGACCTCCACCGTCTGCGGCAGGTCGAGCCCGTACTCCGTCGCCTCGCCCGGATCCCGGCTGACGACCAACCCCTCCGCCTCGAGCAGCGACTTCCGGAGGGCGTCGATCGCGGCCGCATCCGCGATCGTGTCGAAGACGTTCGGGCAGCGGAAGATCCCCTCCGCGTCCGGGCGATAGAGGAACTTCGGCGCGCCGACCCGCCCCACGCTGACCGGCGTCCGGTCGAACCGCCGCGGGCCCTGGGCGAGCGGCGCGTCGTCGGGAGCGATGCGGGTCCGCTCGTCGGCGCGGATCAGCCGCCCGATGCGGAACTCGACCGCGCGGGCCGCCGTCTCGTCCCGCTCGAGCCGGGCATCCCAGCGCTTCAGGCCGAACGCCGCGGCCCCGAACACGATCCAGAGGAGGAGGAGGCGCGTCATCGATCAGCCCCTCGCGACCGTCACGACTCGACGGAGGACCGCGATCCTCCGCGCCGCGTACGCGATCAGGAGGAGGAGCGGCGCCGCCAGCAGGACGAACGCGCGCCATCCCACTCGCGCTTCGGTCTCGACCCGATCGAAACCGCGCGCGACCGGCCGGCGAACCAGCACGTCGGCGAGACCCGGCTCGAGCGAAAGCTCTCCGACCGCGTTCAACAAGAGGTGGTCGGGCCGGAACTCGGGCTTCAGCGCGACCAGCCACTGGTCCTTGAACATCTCCGACTCCGCGAGGAAGACGAGCCGCCCCGGCGCGTGCCGCTCGGTCGGCGCCGGCCGCTCGTAGTCCGGCGGCTCCTCCTGCTCCATCACCGCTCCACCCGGACCGAACTTCACCGGCATCGTCCGGAACTCCTTCTCCGGCCACGGGAACGCCCCCTCGACGAGGATCCCCATCGGAGCACGGTCGAGGAACGTCACCTTCAACGGCTCGAGCTTCGCGACCGCCTCCTCGTCCTGCCCCTGGGCCCGCGCCTCCTCGACGCGTTCCTCGAGATCGGCCGCGAGCGACGCCTCGGTCGGCGGCTCGTCGTCCAGGCACGGCTTCGGCACCCAGCCGCCCTTCCAGTCGAACGACCACGCCCGCTCGGACGTCGTGATCAGCTCGGTCACCTCGAGCCCGTGCGCCGCGAGCTTCTCCCGGTCGAGCTCGAAGTGGTTCGCGTACAGGAACGCCTGATCGCCGAGCGTGCGCGTGACCCGCGACTCCCGGTCGAAGTTCGAGGCGAGCGCCCGGATCAGGAACGGCTTCGCGAGCCGCATCTCCTGGAACTCCCGCCGCGACGTCCGATTCACCTGCGACGGGAGCTCGATCTTCGTGTGGACCGCGTCGAACAGGACCTCCCGGATCATGTCGATCCCGAGGTCCGGGTAGTACCAGGTCTCGACGTCCGGCGACTGCGGCTGCGGCCAGTAGACGAAGTCGAAGCCCCGCCCGCGGTACTGCCGCGACTGGATGTTGAAGTGCTGCGCGGCGAGGAGCGCCTTCCCGCCCGTGTAGAGGTGTTCGACGAAGCGGTCGAGCATCGGCGTGACCGAGCGCCGCGGCTGCAGCCAGACCAGCACGTCGAGGTCGTCCGGCAGCTCCGGATCGCGCGGGTTCACGTGCGTGACGTCGAAGTCGCGCGAGCGGAGGAGCTCGCGCGCGAGGTGGTAGACGTCCTTCCCGCTCGGCGGGATCAGCCCCTTCGACTGAAAGAACTGATACGCCTCCGCCGACGACAGTCGCGGCGCGTCGGACGCGAATCCGACGTGGACGCGCCGGCCGGTCCGGAGCCGCCAGAGCGCGAACGCGAGCCGGAACTCGAGGTCCTCCAGCGCCGCCGGGTCGTCGAACCGGAGCACCTCGGCCCGCTCCCCGCTCCTCAGGACGAGGCTGCTCCAGATCGTCCGGACCGTGGTCACCTCCTCGACCAGGCTGGTGAACCGGATCGGAACGACCCCCGCCGCGGCGCGCTCCTCGCGCTCGGCCTCGTCGAACCCTTCCGGATCGGCCCAGACCGCGGCGACGTCGGCGCCGAACCGCTCGAACTCGCGCAGCTTCTGCCGGATCCTCCCGGCGACCCCCTTCATCTCCGGAGGCATCCGCGATTCCCCCGAGAAGACGAACTCGGCGGTGACCGCGTGCTCCCCCGTCGCCGCGGCGGCGGCCTCCTGCGAGAACCCCGCCAGCTCGTTCACGCCGTCCGCCGTCCAGTCCGTCCGCCAGTCGAGCCCGCTTCGGACGAGCCGCGCCGCGCCGAGCACCACGACGAACCCGACCAGGAGCCCGACGACGATCGGGCCCGCGAGCCGCCGCGGCCCGCCGCGACCCGCCCCTCCCCTCGGCCGCCCGAGCAACCGCGCCCCCGCGAGGAGGAGGAGCGCGAACGGCAGGAGCCCGACGACGACCAGCCGCCAACCCGTCCGCGCCCCGGCGGAGAGCGGCGGGAGCGGCGGCGCGCGGTGGACGCCCGAACGCGCCTGGATCAACCGATCCGGCGAGGCGAGCGTGTCCGCGAGGACCCCGCAGAGCCGCTGGTGCGCGAGCGTCTCGATGTCGAACGTCTCGTCCCGGAAGATCCCCGGCGACGCCGAGAAGACGAGCGACCCCTTCCACGGGTCGGCGCTCCGGAGCCAGACGAGGAGGTTCTGCTTCGGCACGGCCCGGCCGCGCGCGAGCCGCAGGTTCACCAGCGGGAGGTCGTCCCCCTCGGCCGGCAGGGGCAGCAGGCTCGACTCGTCCGACGACGTCGCCAGCACCTCGGCCCGCCACCCGTCCTCCGTCAAGCGCTCGCTCTCGAACGAGAACGGCGACGCGCAGACGAACATCAGCGTGCCGCGCGGTTCGCGCGCCATCGTCTGGAAGTCCTGGTTCAGCGCGAGGCACGCCACCCGGAACGGCGCCGGCTCGTCCCCGTGCGGCAGGTTCAGCGCCGCGGACTTCGCGTCGAGGAGGAGCCCCGGCTCGGAGCGGAGCCCGAACGCGCCGAGCAGCGAGTCCGGGTCCGAGTCGTTCCGCCGCATCCGGAGCGTCGCCTTCCCGCCGACGTCCTCGATCGACGCGTCGTACCGGCCGGTCGCCACGACCGCGCTCTTCCCCTCGTCGACGAAGTGCCGCAGCCGGCGCAGCGCCCCGCCGTCGATCGGGCCGGGATCGAGCCACCAGAGGACGTCGACCTCGCCCGGGATCTCCCCGCCCCCCTCGAGGTCGAGGTCGACGACGGCGCCCCGCTCGCCCAGCCACCCCCGCAGCCGCTGGTACCCCGCCGGCGGCGCCGCCCAGCCGAAGACCGGCCGACGCGGGTTCTCCAGCTGTTCGAGTTGAGCGAGGATCATCGCCTGCAGGCGCGGGAGGTGCTCCGGCGTCACCCCCTCGATCCGCGCCGGCTTCTCCGGTCCGTACGCGATGGTGAGCGTCGACCAGACCTCCTGCTCGCTGTACTGGTCGCGCGCGACGTGCCGGACGCGGACCGGCGAGACCGTCCGGTTCGACGCGTACCGCTGGAGGTCCGGGTCGTCGGTCGGATCGACGACGTGGAACGCCAGCTTTCCGTCCGCCGCGTCCGCCATCGCCTCCAACAGGTCGACGACCTGACGCTCGAGCCGCCGCATGTGCGACGGCATCTCCGCCTTCGACGTCACGAAGTACGTGATCGTCGCGTCCCCCTTCAGCGTGCGCAGCCGCTCGGCGAGGGCGTCGTCGAGCCGCGTCAGCCGGACGTTCCCCCACTCGGTCCGGAGCCCGCGGAAGTGGCGCGCCACCGAGACCGCCTCGACGACGACGAGCGCCCCGAGCGCGACGGTGACGAGGGCCGCGAGCCAGAGCTTCGTCCTCATGACCGGTTTCGCTCCAGGACGAGCGCGTTCAGGTAGAGGAAGAGCGCCGACAGCCCGCCGAAGTAGACGAGCGCCGGGAGACCGACCACCCCGCGGACGAACGCGTCGTAGTGCGGCGCCACCGAGAACGAGTCGTGGAGGGTGGTCCCGAGCTCGAGCGTCGGCGCGAGGCCGTCGAGGACCGCGACGACGTTCTCCTGACCGCTCAGCACGAACAGGAAGCAGACCACGACCGTCGACACGAACGTGACGATCTGATCCGACGAGAGCGACGAGATCAGAGTGCCGATCGACAGGAAGAGCGCGCCGGTCAGGAACAGCCCGAGGTAGCCGGCCGCGATCTTCCCGAGGTCCGGCTCGCCGAGCACCGTCAGCATCAGCACGATCGGCGCCGTCCCGACCAGGAAGAGGAGGAAGAGCGCGAGCGCCGCGACGTACTTCCCGAGCACGGCGGTGATCGGCCGGATCGGCATCGTCAGGAGGAGCTCGATCGTCCGGGTCTTCCGCTCCTCCGCCCAGAGCCGCATCGTCACCGCGGGCAGGAAGAGCGGCAGCAGGAGCGACATGGTCGAGAAGAACCCGGTCATGTCGACGAGGCCGGTCAGGAAGAACTCGTTCATGAAGATCGAGTTCGCGAGGACCACGAACGCGATCGTGTAGACGTACGCGATCTTCGAGTCGAAGTACTGCGCGACCTCGCGGCCGGCGATCACCCGGATCCCCGAGAGCGCGCCGACGTCGACCGCGCCGGCCGGGCCGGCCGCCGACGGCGCCTTCTTCGTGTCGGTCGTCGTATCGTTCGCCGTCATCGCGCCACCCCCGCGTCCCGGACGATGTCGAGCACGCTCTCCTCCAGGCTCTGTCCCTTCGCGCCGGCGCTCTCCTCCAGCGTCGCGCGCGTCGTGTCGGCCAGCAGCCGGCCGTGGTTGATGATCAGGAGCCGCTCCGAGATCTGGTTCACCTCGGCGAGGATGTGGCTCGAGAAGAGGATCGCCCGTCCCTCGCGCAGCCCGAGGATGAAGTCGCGGAACGCCACGACCTGCAGCGGGTCGAGGCCGTGGGTCGGCTCGTCGAGCAGGATCACCCGCGGGTCGTGCAGGAGCGCCGCCGCGACGCCGATCCGCTGCCGGTACCCCTTCGAGCACTCGTGGACCCACTTCCCGAGGACCGCCTCCAGCGAGCACTTCCCGACCGCCCAGGCGATCCGGTCGTCGAGGTGCCGCCCGGACAGCCCGCGCACGCGCCCCATGAACCGGAGGAAGCGATCGACCTTCATCCCCTCGTACAGCGCGTTGTGCTCGGGGAGGTAGCCGAGCCGCCGACGGACCTCGAGCGGCTGCCGGACCGTGTCGAACCCCGCGATCGAGATCCGCCCCGCCGTCGGCGGCTGCCAGGTGCACATCATCTTCAGCAGCGTGCTCTTCCCCGCCCCGTTCGGGCCGAGGAAACCGACGATCTCCCCCTCGCCGATCGAGAACGACACGTCGTCGACCGCGACGGTCTCCCCGAAACGCTTGGTGACCGATTCGACCTGGATCATGCCTGGAGCCGCTCTGTGGAAACGAAGCGGGAGATTCTAACGATCGGAGGGGAGCAGGGGAGAGCAGGAGAGAGCAAGGGAGAGCAGGGGAGAGCGCGCTGACGCGGAGGGGGAGCATCCGGGCCGGGGCTGGTGACGGGCCGCTCGCGAGGAAGAAGGAGGAGGGGAGGGAGGGCGTCGCTCAGTCCGACGCGTTCTGCGGCCGGTCGCGGAGGAAGTCGGCCAGGGTGGCGGCGGCGGCGCGGGTCAGGCGATGGTGCGGGCGGAGGGCCTCGCACAGCTGGCGGTGCGCCTCGCGGAGCTCCCGCTCCGCCTCGTCGGTCCGGCCCCACCTCGCGAGCGCGAGCCCGTACGACTCGCGAGCGAGCGCCTCGTGGCGGCGCATGGCGGGGCCGCGGCCGAGGCGGTCGAGGAGGAGCAGGAACAGCTCCTCCGCCTCGTCGTGCCGGCCGAGCTCGACCCGCGTCCGCGCGAGCTCGTGCAGGGCGGAGAAGAGCGCCACCCGAGGCGGCCGCGGCCGGGCCCGCTGCTCCTTCACCGCCACCTCGAGCACGCGCGCCGCCGCCTCGGGCGCGCCGGAGCGGCGGAGGACCCGCCCCTCGTGCGCGGCGATCGTGAACCGGTCGCGGTCTCCGTCGGCGCCGCGTCGCGTCGCGATCACCCGCGCCTCCCCGAGGCGTTCGAGCGCCGCCGGCCACTCCCCCTCGTCGTCGAGGAGCGTGCCGAGCCGCATCAGCAGGTCGAGCCGGTCCGGCGCGAGGGCGTGCGCCGCGACATCCTCCCGCTCGGTCAGCGCGAGCGCCGCCTCGAGGTGCTCGCGCGCCTCGTCCCGGTCGTCGCCGGCCCGGAAGACCGCGGCGAGCAGACCGTGGATCGACGCCGCCAGCGCGGGCTCCTCCTCGAACCGGTCGCCCAGCTCCCCGGCGGCCCGTCGCACGAGTTCGGTGAAGGTGAGCGTCGGCGCGTCGAACTGGTTCCGCACCCCGTACAGCAGCACGTCGACGACGTACGCGTGCAGCGCCCCCGCCTCTCGCGCCGCCTCGACGGCGCGCCGCCGCGCGCTCTCCGCGTCGAGGTAGAGCCTCGTCACGGCTCCGAAGCCGCCGACCAGGAGGACGACGATCACGGCGACGGCGACCGAGAGCGCCCGGTGCCGCGCGACGAGCTTCCGCAAGCGGCGGAGCGCGCCCGGCGGTCCGGCGAGGACCGGCTCGATGGCGAGGAACCGCTCGACGTCCGCGGCGAGCTCGGAGGCCGAGGCGTACCGGCGCGCCCGCTCCTTCTCGAGCGCCTTGAGGGCGACCCAGTCGAGGTCCCCCGCGATCCGCCGGGCGAGCGCGCGCGTCGTCGTCCCCCGCCGCTCCCCCGCCTGCGCCGGCGCCGCGCGGACGCGCACGCTCGGCCGCGGCGCCTCGACCTCGCGGATGCGGCGACGGATCTCGTCGACCGGGACCTCGGTGAACGTCCGGTCGCCGAGCGGGTGCTCGCCGGTCAGGAGCCGGTACAGGATGACGCCGAGCGAGTAGATGTCGCTCCGCGTGTCGACGTCGCCCGGGTTCGCGCCGGCCTGCTCCGGACTCATGGCGTCGAGCGTCCCGACCGCCGCGTCGACGCGGGTCCGGTGCGGCGTGTCGGTCAGCGGCGGCCCCAGCGCCTTCGCGAGTCCGAAGTCGATGATCTTCGGCTCCGGCTCGTCCTCCGCCACCACGAGCACGTTCGACGACTTCAGGTCGCGGTGCAGGACCCCCTTCTCGTGCGCGTGCTGGACCGCCAGACAGACCTTCACGAACAGGCGCAACCGGTCGTCGAGCGGGAGGCGCCGCTCGTCGCAGAAGTCGAGCAGCTCGACCCCCGGGATCAGCTCCATCACGAAGTACGGGTGCCCCCGGTCGGTCGTCCCGGCCTCGTGGACCTTGGCGATCCCCCGGTGCTCCATCAGGGCCAGCGCCTGCCGCTCCGACTCGAAGCGGGCGACGAGCGCGGCCGAGTCGAGACCGGGCCGGATCAGCTTCAGCGCCACGCGGCGCCGGACCGGCTCGCGCTGCTCGGCGAGGTAGACGACCCCCATGCCGCCGGCGCCGATCCGCTCGAGCAGCCGAAACGGACCGATCCCCTCCCGCTCGAGCCGCTCCAGATCGTCCTCGCGGAACGCCGCGACGTCGCCCGTCCCTGCGAGCCCTTCGAGCCCTTCGAGCCCTTCGAGCCCTTCGAGAAGGTCGAGCGCGCGCCGCGCCGCACCCGCACCGACCTCCTCGACGAACCCGTCGACCCTCCGGTCGAGGTCGTCGTCCTGTTGCTCCGCCGACATGCGGCGATCGTAACCCGGACCCGGGCCGGCGAGGGGCGGGGGTACACTCCGGTTCGGAGGTCGGCATGCACCCCTGGCTCGAGGACGCGAGGAACGGCGACGAGGTGGCGCGGCGCCTCCTGGTCGAGGCGTGCGAGGGCCCGCTCCGCGCCTTCGTCGAGCGGAACGCCGGCGCGCGCGTGCGGCGCCACTCTCCCATCGGCGACCTCTGCCAGGACGTCTTCGCCGACGTGTTCCGCGGCCTCGCCTCCCTCCCGCCGGACGCCGACCTCGACACCTTCAAAGGGCGGCTGATCCGGAACGCCCGCTGGATCATCGCGCGCCGCGCCCGGAAGGCCGGCGAGTTCCACGGCGCCTCCGCCCCCGGCGCCGCTCCCCCACCCCCCGCGACGCCGCGAGAGACCGGCCTCGTCACGAGGAACGACGAGCTCGCCCGCATCGACGCGCTGGTCGGACGGCTCGACCCGCTCCTCGGCGACGTCGTGCGCCTCCGGACCGACGGCCTCGCGTTCGCGGAGATCGCCGACCGCCTCGGCCGGAACGAAGCGACGGTCAGGAAGCAGTATTCGAGGGCGGTGGCGGCGTTGCGGGAAAGACTGGGAGAATGACGTCGCTGCGCTGCGCTGGGCTTTGGTCGCTGCGCGGGCTGGTGACACCGCTGCGCGGGGCTGGGGGCACTGCGCGTGGAGCGATGGGCCGCTGCGCGGGGCGTGCCGCTGCGCGCGGGGCGGTGAACGGGGATTCGGCCGCGGGGCGTTCGTCGGCCACGGTCCGCCGGGATCGGGAGAGGGAGGGGGCGTTCGGCCCGCTCCACGGGCGGCAC
>JAUIEL010000045.1 GCA_030428825.1 bacterium | reverse complement strand
GCGGAGAGCGGCGCGAAGCCGATCACGATCGACCTCGGATCGTTCGACCCGAAGAAGCTCGACCTCGCGGGACTCGGAGTCGACTTGAAGACGGTGCCCAAGCCGAAGGAGGAGGCGAACGGCGGCGACGCCGATGCGAAGAAGAGTCCGGCGAAGAAGGGCGAGGGAGACGGCGCGAACTCGAACTCGAAGGGGAAGGACGAGGCGGACGACGGCGCCTCCTCGCCCGCGGGGGCGGACGGGGACGGGGAGGAGGACGAAGGGGCGTCGGGCGGCTGACGCGCCCGCCGCGTCAGGCGGCGAGCGTGGCGGCGACCCGGTCGAGGTCCTCCTCGATCACCGCGAGCGCGACCGCGCGGGCGAGCGACGCTTCGTCCGCGCTCCGCTTCAGGAGCGCCTCGAGGTTCGTCAGCGCGCGATCGGCGAGGGTGGCGTGTCGGATCGCGCGCCTCGTCGCGGCGGCCGCCCCCTTCGCGTCCCCGGCGTCGCCTCGCTCGATCGCCTCGGCGAGCGCCTCGTACCGCTCGCGGAGGTGGTCGGCGGCGGCCTGCTCGAACCGGGCGGCGCGCGACGGGGGCGGAGCGTCCCCGGCCTCCTCCGCGGCCTCGCCGGCCGGCGGGTCGACCACGATCGGTTCGTCGGTCTCCTCCAGGGCGTCGAACCAGGCGGAGACGCCGAGCAGGACCGCCCGGACGTCGCTCGGGACGGGGATGCCGTGGTCGTCCGCCGCGGCCCGGGCGACGAGGTCGGCCCGGATGTGCAGCGCCATCGGCTCGAACCGGGCGCCGGCGTCGAACGAGGCGTCCGGGACGTAGAGGGCGTCCTCGTCGTACCCCGCCTCGGGGACGTAACCAGCGTTCGGCTCGAATGATGCGTTCGCGTCGTAGTTCGCGTTCGCGTCGTACCACGCGGCGTGACGGGGGTGGACCTCCTCGCCGACCGAGGCGACGAGCGAGAGGGCGAGCGCAGCGATGTCCAACATGAGACGGATCCTCCACCCCGCCCGCCGCTGCACTATGACACGAGATCAGGGGGTCGGCCAGTCGAGTCCCTGCGCGGCGCGGAGGGTGCCGATCTGGCCGGCGTGCCAGGCGACGTGGAACAGGTGGCCGTGGAGGAACCTCTCGCGTGACGTGAGCTGCCCGCGGAAGGCGGGATGCACCTCGACCGTGAGCGGCTTCGAGAGGTCCTCGTCGCGGAGGACCGCGAGCCCCTCCAGCGCGTCGGCGGTCGCCTGGCGCCACTCGCCGAGGAGCGAGGTCCAGTCGGCGGCCGAGGCGACGCCGAAGTGGGGGAGCTCGTGCTTCGTCGTCTCGCCGACGGGGTTCCCGTCGCAGACCGAGGCCGGGACGGTCCGGACGTTGTGGGCGAGGTGGCCGAGGCACCAGGCGATCGACGGTCGCCCGGCCGCGATCTCGAACGTCGCCGCCGCGAGATCGAGCGGCTCGGTCAGCACGAGCACGACGCGGTAGTGGTGCTCGAGCTGGCGATGGAGCGTGGCGAGGCGGGTCGCGGCGGTCACGAGAACCACGCTACACCGTCGAGGCCGGCTCGGCGACCCCGTCCGGCCCGATCCAGTACGGGACCCAGGCGAGCGCGGGCGGCGTCGCGTCGAGGTCCGCCTTCCGGGGGCGGACCACGAGCTCCTCGATCTCGAAGTCGTCCGGCTCGAGCTCGGCCGCGCGGTCGTCGAGCTCCCCCCGGAACTCCCGCTCGAGGTCGGCGAGCTGCTCGGCGAGCGCGTCGCGGTCCGCCTTCGCCCGCCGGATGTCGTCCTTCTCCTTCGACGCCCGTCCGATGCTGCGGATCGACGTCGCCGCGCGCCCGACCGTTCCCGTGCTCGCTACCTTCCGGCCGAACAGCGCGCCCAGGATCGTGGCGCCGATGGAGATCGCGCTCGACGCCTTCTTCTCGCCGTACTGCGACTCCTCCCGCTCGATCTTCGCCTCGGCCTTGCGGATCCGCTCCTCCAGACGGCGGAGCTTCGGCGTGTATCGGTCGCGGAGCTTCTCGAGCGCCGCGTCGCGCGTCTCGCGCGCGGCCTCCCGGAGGCGGATCGCGAAGTCGCGCGCGTCCTCGTCCGGACCGGAGACGAGCTTCAGCGCCCGGCACCGGCTGAGCGTCAGCGGGAACTCGCGGTACGCGTGCGTCTCGAGCTTCTTCCGCCACGACGGCCAGCTCTTCGCGCGGGCGGCCGCCGGCGGGAGCTCGGCGTACGTCGCGTCCGGCTCCGGCTCGTCGACGAGCCGGTCGTCCCCGTCGGGGAGGATCCGCGCGTCGCGCCAGACGTCGGCGGTCCCGTCGAGCGGCGCGAGGCAGACGACGCGCTTCCAGTCGTCGATCTTCGCGGTCCGGTTGGCGTAGTGGAGCTCGACCGTCGACGCGAGCGCGGGACGGTAGAGGAGACGGGCGTCCCGCGGCGCCCGGACGTTCGCCTCGAGGTAGCGCTGTTTCACGCCGGCCGGCGCCGTCGGGCGGGGCTTCTCCTTCCGCGCCGCCGCGGCCCGCGCCGCCGCGGCCGGCGCGGGCGCGCCTCCCCGGAGCGCCCGGATCTGGGTCCGCGTCATCGGCCCGCGGAGGTACGAGAGGACCCATCGCGTCTTGAACAGGACCGGCGCGTCCTCGTGGACGTTGTTGACGAGGAACGTCCGGCTCTCCAGCCCGCTCAGGATCGCCTCGGTCCGCGCGCGGTCGAAGCCGCGGCCGGCCGCCGCCGACGCCCCCTCCAGCCCGTCGAGGACGCGCGCCTTGTCGCGCTCGGTCTGGAGCCGACCGAGGAACCAGGTCCCCGCGTTCGAGAGCCCCTTGTAGTCGAGGTCGACCGGGTTCTGCGTGGCGAGGACGCACCCGACCCCGAACGCGCGCGCCTGCTTCAGGAGGGTCAGCATCGGCGTCTTCGAGGGCGGGTTCGCCGTCGGCGGGAAGTAGCCGAACACCTCGTCCATGTAGAGGAGCGCGCGGAGGCTCCCCGTCCCCGGCTGGGCGCGCATCCAGGTCAGGACCTCGTTCAGGAGGATGGTGACGAAGAACATCCGCTCGGCGTCGGAGAGGTGCGCGATCGAGACGATCGCGACGCGCGGCTTCCCCTCGTCGGTCCAGAGGAGCCGCGACACGTCGAGCGGTTCCCCCTCCATCCACGCCGCGAAGCCGGGCGACGCGAGGAGGTTGTTCAGGCTCATCGCGAGGCCGAACCGCTCGCTCGCGGGGTAGACCGACTCGAGGTCCATGACGCCGATGCGGTCGAACCCCGGCGCCTGCACCGCGTGCACCAGCGCCGGGAGGTCGAGGTTCTTCCCCTCGCGCCACGCGCGGTCGAGGATCGTCGAGAGGAGGATGTGCTCGCGGCTCCGGACCGGGTCGGTGTTCAGCCCGAGGAGCGCGAGGAGGCCCGAGACCGCGGATTGCACGCGGCCGCGGAACGCCTCGGCGTCGTCCTGGATCGCCGGCGCCGGCGCGTCGAACGAGCGGAGGACGGTGACCGGCCGCCCCGCGTCCGAGCCCGGCGTGTAGAGCGCGAAGTCGGCCGCCGCGCGCAGGCGCTCGATCCGCTTCCCGTCCTGTCCCCAGCTCGCGAGTCCGTTCCGCCAGAGCTCGGCCGTCGCCGCCGCGAGCTGCTCCTTCGTCTTCCCCTTCCGCTGCGCCTCCCCCTCGTCGATCCACGGCAGGAAGTCGTCCGGGCGGAGCTTCGGGAAGGTGAGGAGGAGGTTGCCGAGGTCCCCCTTCACGTCGATGACGATCGACGGGATGCCGTCGATCGCCGCCTCCTCGAGCAGGCCGACGCAGAGGCCGGTCTTGCCGCTGCCGGTCATCCCGACGCAGACCGCGTGCGTGGTGAGGTCCTTCGAGTCGTACAGGAAGAGGTCGCCCTCCTCGCCGCCGCCGCCGTCCGGCGTCGCGGTCCGACCGAGGTAGAACTGCCCGAGCTTCTCGAATCGCTCGGGGCTCGGGGCGGCGGGGGGCTTCGGCATGGCGCGGCTCCGTCGGGCTCGGGGGGAGTCGAGGGATACCGACTGGGAGCGCGCGGCGCAACCGAGGGCGATCCGCCCCGGTCGTCTACGCCAGCATCTCCCCGACCACCCGCCCCGCGACGTCGGTCAGGCGGAAGTCGCGCCCCTGGTGCCGGTACGTGAACCGCTCGTGGTCGAGCCCGAGGAGGTGGAGCATGGTGGCGTGGAGGTCGTGGACCTCGATCGCGTCCCCGTCGACGTGGTAGCCGAGCTCGTCGGTCGCGCCGATCGTGTGGCCGGCGCGGACGCCGGCGCCGGCCATCCAGATCGTGAAGGCGTGCGGGTGGTGGTCCCGGCCGAGGTACTTCGACCCGTGCCGCTCCTCGTTCATCGGGGTCCGGCCGAACTCGCCTCCCCAGACCACGAGCGTGTCGTCGAGCAGCCCGCGGCGCCGGAGGTCGGCGAGGAGGGCCGCGGTCGGTCTGTCGGTCTCGAGGCAGCGCTCCCGCAGCGAGTGGAGGAGGTCGTCCCCCTTCCCGGTCCCGTGGCTGTCCCACCCCCAATGGTAGAGCTGGACGAACCGGACGCCGCGCTCCAGCAGCCGCCGCGCCAGGAGGCAGTTGTTCGCGTACGACACCTCCCCCGGCCGGACGCCGTACGCCTCCCGGACCGCCTCCGGTTCGTCCTCGATCGAGAGGAGCTCCGGGACGCTCGCCTGCATCCGGTACGCCAGCTCGTACTGCTCGATGCGCGTCTCGATCTCCGGATCGCCCACCCGGTCGAGGTGGCGCTCGTTCAGCCTCCGAAGCGCGTCGAGCGCGCGGCGCCTCGTGACGCGGTCGACGCCCTCCGGGTCGGAGAGGAACAGCACCGCGTCCCCGCGCGAGCGGAGTCGAACCCCCTGGTGCACCGACGGGAGGAAGCCGGACGACCAGGCGGAGGCGCCGGCGGACGGCTGGTACCGGCCGGAGAGGAGGACGACGAACGCCGGGAGGTCGCGGTTCGGCGTGCCGAGCCCGTAGCTCAGCCACGACCCCATGCTCGGCCGGCCGATCCGTTCGTGCCCGGTGTTCAGCAGCATCTGCGCCGGCGCGTGGTTGAACTGCGTCGTCCGCATGTTCCGGACGATCAGGAGCTCGTCGGCGACCGAGCCGAGCCGCGGTAGGAGCTCGGAGAGGACCTGGCCCGACGCGCCGTGCCGCGCGAACTCGAACGGCGACCCGAGCAGCTTCGGCGTCCCCTGGATGAAGGCGAACCGCTCGTTCTCGGTCAGCTCGCGCGGGGCCGCCTGCCCGTCGTGCTTCACCAGCGCCGGCTTCGGGTCGAACAGGTCGAGCGACGACGGCGACCCGGCCATGTGCAGGTACAGGACGCGCTTCGCCCGCGGCGCGAAGTGCGGCGGTCTCGGCGCGTGGGCGTTCCCGCCGGCCGCGGCCGCCTCGCCGAGGAGGGCGCCGAGCGCCAGCGAGCCGACGCCTCGTGCGCCGCTCGTCAGGAACTCGCGGCGGGTCCGGACGTCCGGCGGCACGGGGGCGGAGCGGTCGGCGGTCATCCCTTGGTCACCGTCTCGTCGAGGTTCAGGAGGGTGCTCGCGACGACGAACCACGCGCGGGCGTCGGCGTCGGCCGCCGGCGCGGCGCGGGCGCGCGTCTCCTCGTGGAGCGCGAGGAGGAGGTCGACCTCGGCCGGCTCGGGCGACCGTCCGACGCAGAGCCGGAAGCCGCGGGTGACGGCCGCCGCCCGCTCGTCCCCGCCCTCGTGGACCATGCGGTCGGCGAGGGCCCGCGCCGCCTCGACGAACGCCGGGTCGTTCCAGAGCGCGAGCGCCTGCAGCGGCGTGTTCGAGCGGTCGCGCCGGGTGCAAGCCAGCTCGCGGCTCGGCGCGTCGAACAGCGCGAACGTCGGGTACGGCGACGTCCGCCGCCAGAACGTGTAGAGGCCGCGACGGTACCGGTCCTCCCCCTCGGAGGTCGTCCAGCGCTCTCCGCTGTAGGCGGCGTTCCAGATCCCGTCCGGTTGGGGCGGGAAGACCGACGGCCCGCCGACCTTCGGGGAGAGGAGGCCGGCCGCGGAGAGGGCGACGTCGCGCAGGACCTCCCCCGGGAGCCGGACGCGGGGAGCGCGGGCGAGGAGACGGTTCTCCGGGTCGAGGGCGCGGCGCTCGGCGTCGACGCGGGCCGACTGCCGATACGTCCGCGAGGTGACGATCGTCCGGAGGAGCCGCTTCACGCTCCAGCCGTCCTCGACGAACCGGCGGGCCAGCCAGTCGAGGAGCTCGGGGTGCGTCGGCCGGTCGCCGCGCCGCCCGAAGTCGCTCTCGGTCGCGACGATCCCGCGCCCGAACAGCTCTCCCCAGAATCGGTTCACGGTGACGCGGGCGGTCAGGGGGTGGTCGCCCGACACCAGCCAGCGGGCCAGTCCGAGGCGGTTCCGGGGCGCGTCCGGCGGGAGCGCGCCGAGGACGGCGGGGACGGCGGGCGGGACGACCTCGCCCGGATCGAGGAAGCTGCCGCGGCGGTGCAGGCGCGTCACCCGCAGCTCGGTCCGCTCGCGGAGGATCATCACCGTCGGGACGGGCGGCGGCACGAGCGCGGCGAGCCGGTCGCGCAGCGGGGCGAGGGTCGGGGAGGTCCGCCGGAACCACTCCTCGAGCGCGCGCCGCTCGTCCTCGGTCCGGGCGTCGCCGCGGACGAGGAGCGCGTCGACGTCCGGCGGGACGACGTCGAGACCGTCCGGCGGCGCGCGGTCCGCCACGGCGAGCGCGAACCGTCCGATCAGGTGGCCGGATCCGTACCGCTGCGCGAGCCGCAGCACGATCGTCCGCCCCCGCACGCCGTCGAGCGGCGACGCGAGCGCGGCGACCAGGCGATGGGGCCGCCCCTCTCCGCCGCCGATCGCCCACCCCGTCGTCCGGTCGCCGTCGATCGCGTGCGCGGCGAGGAACGGCCCGGCGGACTGCTCGTGGTCCGCGCGCGCCGACGCGAACGCGATCGGCTCCTCCGCGCCGGCGTCGTCGACCAGCGCCGCGGTCCACTCCGACAGGACGAAGTTGCCGTGCGCGGTCCGTCCGGGGCCGATCGGGAGCGACGGGTCGAGGAGGACGTCGATCCGGAGCGCGGCGAGCGCGTCGGTCTCGAGCGTCGCGCGGACCTCGAACGTCTCGCGGGGCGGGAGCGGGCCGAACGAGAGGAGCGTGCCGTCCTCGAGGATCGCCAACCGGCTCCCCGGCGTCTCGTCCGCCTCGCCCGCCCATCGCTCCGGCCGGAGAGGCGCCCACGCGTCGGCCGCCGCGTGCGCCTGCCGTTCGACGGCCGCCAGCTCGTCCGCGAGCGCCGGCGTCCAGGTCGCGAGCTCCGTCTCGATCCGGCGGCGCTCTTCCTCGATCCGCGCCCGTGCGGCCGCGATCTCCGGCGTCGGCGCCTCGATCTTCGGCGCGTCGAACCCGGGCCCCTCGCCGCCGCCGCCGTCCTCGGTCTGGTCGAAGAACGCGTACAGGCCGAAGTACTCCTGCTGCGTGAACGGGTCGACCTTGTGGTGGTGGCACTGGGCGCAGGCCATCGTCGTCCCGAGCCAGACCGACGCCGTCGTGTTCACGCGATCGACGACGGCCGCCGCGCGGAACTCCTCCGGGTCGATCCCCCCTTCCTGGTTCAGCATCGTGTTCCGGTGGAACCCGGTGGCGATCCGCTGGTCGGTCGTCGGCGCCTCGAGCAGGTCGCCGGCGAGCTGCTCGATCGTGAAGCGATCGAACGGGAGATCCCGGTCGAACGCGTCGATCACCCAGTCGCGCCAGCGCCACATCGAACGGCGGGCGTCCTTCTCGTACCCGTGCGTGTCGGCGTACCGGGCGAGGTCGAGCCAGTGGAGCGCCCATCGCTCGCCGAACCGGGGCGAGGCGAGCGTCCGGTCGACGGCGCGCTCCCACGCGTCGGCCCGGTCGTCCGCGGAGAACGCGTCGATCTCCTCCGGCGTCGGCGGCAGGCCGGTCAGGTCGAGCGTCAGCCGGCGCAAGAGCGTCGCCCGGTCCGCCTCTCCCGCCGTCGCGAGCGCGTGCCCGACGAGGCGCGCCTCGACGAACCGGTCGATCGGGTGGTCGCTCCACCCGGACGGCGACGGCGGCGGTTCGACCGCGCGCGGCGGGCGGTACGCCCAGTGGAGGTCGTACCAGTCCGCCTCGTCCCCCGGGTCGCCCACCGCGGCGTCCGGCCAGCGGGCGCCGTCGGCGACCCATCGCTCCAGCGCGAGGACCTGGGTCCGAGAGAGGGGGCGCCCCTTCGGGGGCATCCGCTCCGCGCTCGAGCCGCTCCGGACCCGCCGGACGAGCTCGCTCGCGGCGGCGTCGCCGGGGACGATCACCGGCGACGTCCCGAACCGCGCCCCCGCGAGCGCCGGCGCCCGTGCGTCGAGCCGCAGGCCGCCCTCCTGCCGCTCCTCGCCGTGGCACGAGACGCACCGACGCTCGAGGATCGGCCGCACGTCCCGCAGGAAGTCGACGCCCGGCGCCGCGGAAGACGGCGGCGCCGCGAGGACGACGGCGAGGGCGAGGGGGAGACTCGTCATGAACGTCGGTGGGGGGCGAGGTCCCCGATGCGGAGCGTACCACGGTCGCGACCGCGGCCGGCCCGGGGAGTCGTGGCGAGGAAGCCCGGCACGCGTCCCTCCGGGCCGGGCGGCTCGCGGCGGCGGAGAGGAACCGGGCGTCGTCGGTGCGAAAGGAGGCGGGCGGACCCCGCTCTCCCCCAGTTCGTGGAGAGCGAAGCCCGCCCGCGCTCGGAGCGGCGTACTCGGTCGCCGTTACGGCAGCGTCATCTTGAGGCCGCCGGTCGCGGAGAAGCCGGTCGCCGTGCCGGCGTCCGCCGCGAAGAACTGCATGAAGACGTCGCCCGCCGGCGTGCCGGACGGGATCGTCCCGACGAGCTGCAGGGCGCCCGCGCCGTCGAGCGGCAGGCTGACGCCCGAACCGATCAGGCCGCCGACGAGGAGCGAGCAGCCCCCGCCGACGCCGACGTTCGCCTGCGCCGTCCCGATCAGCAGGAGGCCGGCCGCGTTCGGCAGGCCGCCCGCGACGTTCAGCGTGACGTTCCGGTTCGAGAGGACCGTCCCGCTCCCCGCGATCGTCGGCGTGCCGGACGTCCCCGCGCAGCCGGCGCCGTAGTTCGTGAACGAGCCGGCCGGGGAGGCCTCGATCGTGTAGAGCGTGAAGTCGTCGATGTTCCACCCGCCGAACTCGAGGCCGCCGTCCGACGTGAGGCGGTAGGCGATCTGCACCGACGGGTTGTTCGCCGCCATGGCGGAGATGTCGAGGTCGTGGATCTCCCACGCGGTGTCGATCAGGTGGCCGCTGGTCGGGTTCTGCCAGACGAGCTGGCCGTTCACGCGGATCTGCGCCTGGTCGAACTGCGCCTCCTCCACCGCCAGCCAGCGGCGGTACTGGAGGTGGACGTTCGACACGCCGGAGAGGTTGAACGACGGCGAGCGGAGCTCACCCGACGAGTTCGGCTCGTACATGCCGTCCCAGCCGGGGACCGAGAGGTCGGTCCCCCAGACCTGCGCCGGCGAGAACGCCGCGGTCGGGTCGGTCGACGCGTTCGAGCCGGCGGGGTTCGCGCGGTGCCACTGGTCGCCGTTCTGGCCGCCGAGGCTGACGTGCGTCCACCCCTGGTCGGTCGGGCCGTCGAAGTTGAAGCTCTGCAGGATCGTGACCACGCCGACGTGGTAGACGTCCTGGGGGGTCGAAGCGCTGTTGGCGGCCGAGCTGGTCGCGTCGACGCTCCAGGCGATCGACGCCGGCGACGGCGCGCCGGGGATCGTCCCCGAGAACTCGTTCGGGTTCCCGGTCGGCGTCATCGCGACGGTCGACGTCGGGCCGCCGGAGACCGAGTAGTCGATCGAGACCGTCGTGATCGTGCCGAGCAGCGAGTTCGCGTTCGCGACGATCGTGACCGGCTCGCCGTGCGGGACCGCGCCGTTCGACGCGGGCGCCGAGGTGACGGAGAGCGACACGTCCGGCGGCTTCGGCCAGCCGTAGGTCTCGAACCCCTCGCGGATGTCCGTGATGTTCGGCGTGCCGTTGTTGATGTTGCCGTCGTTGTCGTCGAGGACCAGCCAGTGGTCGAGGATGACGTTGACGATCGTCTTGTCGTTGTAGGCGTTCATCCACGCGAGGAAGAGCGTGTTGGCGATGAAGTCGCCGGCCGCGTTCCCGTGGGTCTGGTTCAGGTTGTCGCGCGCGCGCCAGACCGCCGACGCCAGCGCCTGTCCCTCGGTGTGGACCGCGCCGCCGTTGCAGCTCTCGTCGCCGTCGACCGCGCACTTCTTGACGCTCGTCTGGAGCGCCGAGCGGAGGCAGCCGCCGCCGGTGAAGAAGCTCTCGAGGCACCAGTCGTCGTTGATCGAGTACGCCCAGGCGTCGGCGTTCCCCTCGTGGAACGCACCGGACATGCCGGCGCCGCCCTGGTACTGCTGGTTCGCGTAGTGCCCCTCCTCATGCAGGACGACGTCGCTGTACGACGTGTTCAGGCAGTTCCCGCCGGTCCGGAACATGTTGATGGAGTTGCCGTCGAAGTAGGCGTTGCAGGTGTCGTTCAGGTTGACGTTCGTGGTGACGGAGAAGTCCATCGTGGAGTCGTTCGGGTCGACCGCGACGACCCACTCCCGGAACGTGTTCACCCAGTAGAACCCGGCGACCTCGGCGGTCGTGAACTGGCCCTTCGTGGGGTTGAAGAGCGGGTCGTTGTTCGAGCCGGTGGCGCCGGGGATCGTCAGCGTCGCGTCGCCGCCGGCCTGGTTGTTGACGTTGCAGTACGGGCCGCGCAGCTCGAAGAAGAGGTTCGTGGGGCCGGACGTGCCGGTGTTGTAGAGGCCGTTCACGTCGGTCGTCGCGAGGACGTTCCCGATCGAGCTCCCGTTCCGGACCCAGAGGTTCTGCAGCGCCGGGACCTCCTGGTTCGTCGTCGAGTTCGGCTCCGGTCCGATGTTGCAGTTGCCGGTCACCTGGCCGTCGATGTGGAACGACGTCGGCTCGACGCGGAAGACCTCGCCGTCCCCCTCCGCGGAGACGTAGATCCGCGCCTGCGCCGGCAGGTCGTCCTTGAACAGGCCGGGCGTCGACAGCTCGAAGACCCACGCGAGGGTCGCGCCGCGCCCCTGGATCGGGTTCTTCAGGCCGAAGAGCGGGTGGGGGCCGATCACCATCACGTCCGCCGCGTCGACCGAGGCGGAGGCGAAGCCGTACTCGGCCGCGTAGGCGGCGTCGGCGATCGCGAGCGCCCGGTCGTACGGGATCGCGTCGCGCCCCGCCGCCGCGCCGGCGCCCGGCTGCCCCGTCGTGTCGAGGGCGAGGACGTCCCCGCTCGCCTCGTCGAACAGGATCGTGACGTTGCCGTTCAGGACCGCGATGCCGTCGACGACCTGGTCGAACACGACGGCGACCTTGTCGTTCGAGCCGATCCGCGAGAGCTCGAGGTGCTTCGTCCGGACGTGGCGCAGCTCGCTCGAGTCGAATCCGAACAGCTCGTCGTGCATGTCGACGACCTGGCGGGCCGCCGCCTCGAACGCGGCCGGCGTGCGGGGCGCGGTCGGGAGCGCGAACCGGTCGCCGTAGACGAAGGCCGGGAGGCCGGTGATCGCGGCGGGTCGAACGACCCAGTCGCTGCCGTGCTGGGCGAGGAACGCCTCGGCGGACGGACGCTCGGGGAACGACGAGAGTTCCTGGGCGACCGCGGACGGCGTGCAGAGGAACGCGACCGCGCCCGCGAGGGCGGTCGAGACAGAGAGCTTGGACAAGGATCCGACTCCTGGGCTGGCCGACGAGGACCGGGAGGCCGGACCTCGCTCGGGATGGACTGGGACAGCGGCGGGGCGGTCGTTCCCGGAAAGGAACTGGGCTCGGGAGGCGACCGCGATGCTCTGAGTAGACCCGAGATTCTCCGCGGAAACCGGAAAAAGATCAAGCGAGCCGCGTTCGGACGTCCCTCCGCCGGCGTCAGTCGAACCGCGGGAGCGGCACCGGAGCGCCGGTCTCCCGGTCGATCGACATCGCCGCCCCGGCGCGCTCGAGCGCGGCGGAGAGCGCCTCCGCCATCTCCCGGGTCCGCTCCGGCTCGGTGGCGGCGAGGTCGTGCCGCTCGCCGAGGTCGCGGCCGAGGTCGTACAGCTCGAGCCGGCCGTCCCCGTGGAAGTGGACGATCTTCCGGTCCCCTCTCCGGAGCGCGCTGAACGGCTGGATGCCGGGGCCTTCGACCCCCCAGAAGTGCGGCATGTGCCAGAGGATCTCGCGCTCGTCGTCGAACGCGCCGCCCGCGAGGACTCCGGTCAGGTCCCGCCCGTCGATCTCGGGGTCGTCGGGGAGGTCGAGCCCGGCGAGCGCGAGGAACGTCGGGAAGAGGTCGTGGGAGACGACCGGGGCGTCCGATCGCGTGCCGGGGCGCGTGACGCCGGGGACGCGGGCGACGAACGGCACGCGGATCCCTCCTTCGTACGCCGAGCCCTTCCCCGAGCGGAGCGGCGAGTTCTGCGTGTGCGGCGCGCCGCCGCGGCCGTGCGCCGCGAGCCCGCCGTTGTCGGACGTGAAGACGATCGCCGTTTCGTCGAGGACCTCGAGCCGCTCGAGCGCGTCGAGCAGCGCGCCGAGCGCCGCGTCGACCGACTCGACCATCGTCGCGTACGCCGCCTCGCGCGGGTCGAGTCCCTCGTACCGTTCGAGGTATCGCCGGTTCGCCATGATCGGAGTGTGGACCGCGTACGGCGCGAACGAGAGGTAGAACGGGCGTCCGTCCGCGGCCGCGTCCTCGATCGCCGCCACCGCGCGCGCGGCGAGCACCTCGGTCAGGAAGACGTCCTCTCCGTGCGCTTCCTCCAGCCCCGGGACGTCCCAGACGTCGCCCCGCCCCCGCGGCTTCGCCGAGAAACGATCGGTCCCGAGGTAGCTCCCGGGGGCGCCCGCCGCGTGCCCCGCCACGTTCACGTCGAACCCGAGCCGCGTCGGGTCGGCGCCGGGCGTCCCGCGCGCCCCGAAGTGCGCCTTCCCGACGTGGATCGTGCGGTACCCCGCCTCCCGCAGCCGCCGCGGGAGGGTGTCGTCCCCCTCGCCGAGTCCGTTCAGGCGCCAGGCCGGCGGCCGGACCCGCTCGTGACGCGCCGACGTGTCGCGCCCCTCGTGGAGGATCCAATAGGTGATCCCGGTCCGCGCCGGGCTCTTCCCGGTCAGGATCGCGGTCCGGGTCGGCGTGCAGACCGGCGACGACGCGTACGCCCGGGTCAGGGTCACTCCCTCCGCGGCGAGCCGCTCGAGGTGCGGCGTCCGGAAGCGGTCGTTCGCGGCGGTCCGCTCGGCGTGGTGGGGGACCGAGACGTCCTGCCACCCGAGGTCGTCGACGAGGAAGAGGACGAGGTTCGGGCGTCCGCCGCCGTCCTCGGCGAGGGCGGACGGCGCGAGCGCGACGGCGAGGAGGAGCGGACGGAGCACGGCGGACCTCGGGCGATCTCGGGCGCGCGGACCGCGCCGTCGACCGGGCGGCGTCGCCGTCGATTCCGCCGGCGGCGCCGGATCGGCGGCGAGGGCCCCTACCATAGGACGCTTCCGCGCCGCCCGGAGTCTCCCATGTCCCGCTCCCTCCCGACCGTCCTCGCCCTCCTCGTCGCCGTCCCGGCCCTCGGCGCCGACCTGGAGGAGGCCGCGCGCCGGCTGATCGACCACCAGCGCCGCGAAGGGCGCGCGTACGACCACCTGACCGAGCTGTGCGACGACATCGGCCACCGCCTCTCCGGTTCGCCGGCGGCGGAGGAGGCGGTCCGGTGGGGCGCGGAGACGTTCCGGTCGTTCGGGCTCGACGCGCGCCTGCACCGCATCGAGGTCCCGAAGTGGGTGCGCGGGCGGCCGGAGGTCGTGCGCCTCACCGCGCCGCGCGACGTCGTCCTCCACGCGCTCGCGCTCGGCGGGTCGATCGCGACGTCGGCGAACGGCCTCGAGGCGCCGGTCCTCGTGGTCGAGACGTTCGAGGAGCTGCGGCGGCGCGCCGACGAGGCCGAGGGGAGGATCGTCCTGTTCAACAAGCGGATGGGGCCGGACGGGAACGGCGGGACGCACGGGTACGGCGACGTCGTGCCGCAGCGCGTGGCCGGCGCGATCGAGGCGGCGAAGGTCGGCGCGGTCGGCTCGATGATCCGCTCGGTCGGCACGGCCGACTACCGGCTGCCGCACACCGGGATGATGCGGTACCAGGACGGCGTCCCGAGGATCCCGCACGTCGCGATCGCGGCGGAGGACGCCGACCTGATCGAACGGCTCGTCGCCCGCGGCAAGCCGGTCCGCGTCTCGATGCGCCTCGACTGCCGGTCGCTCGGCGAGGTCCCGTCGGCGAACGTGATCGGCGAGCTGCGCGGGCGCGAACGGCCGGACGAGGTCGTGGTGATCGCGGCGCACCTCGACTCGTGGGACGTCGGTCAGGGGGCGCACGACGACGGGACCGGGGTCGTGGCGTGCATCGAGGCGCTCCGGGCGCTGAAGGAGCTCGGCCTCGTGCCGCGACGCACGATCCGCGCGATCCTCTACATGAACGAGGAGAACGGGCTCGCCGGCGGGACGGCGTACGCCGAGGACTTCGCGCACGAGCTCGAACGCCACGTCGCCGCGATCGAGATGGACATCGGCGCGTTCGGCGTTCAGGGGTTCGGGGTGAGCGCGGGAGAGGGGGGCGTCGAGACCGTCCGCGGGCTGGCGCGGCCGCTGGCGGCGATCGGCGCCGACCGGATCACCGAGGGGGGCGGCGGCGCGGACATCGGGCCGATGCGCGCGCACGGCGTCCCGCAGCTCGGGCTCCGCTCCGACGCGACGCGGTACTTCGACTACCATCACACCGAAGCCGACACCCTCGACAAGGTCGACCCGGTCGAGCTCGGGAAGTGCACGGCCGCCCTCGCGTACCTCGCCTACGCGCTCGCGGACGCCGACGAGCCGCTCCCCCGACTCGACGGCTGACCGCCCCGTTCCGCCGCTCTCCCCCGCCCCGTCCGGAGCTCCGCATGCGCCGACTCCTCGTCCTCCTCCTCCCGATCGTGGTCGCCGCGTGCGTCCACGGCACCCTCTCGTGGTCCCTCGACGGCCGCCGGTTCGCGTTCAGCGGCCTGCTCGAGGACGACCGCGGCGAGTCGGACCGCGGCGGCCTGTACGTGTTCGACCTCGACGAGCGGTCGGTCACGCGGCCCGTCGTCACCGACGTCCGTCTGTCGACGCCGCTCTTCCTCGACGACGACCGGATCCTGTTCGCGGGACCGAGCTCGTCGGACGCGCCGACCCTGATCCTCTCCACGGTCGACCGCACGAACCGTCGGCGGCGGCCGCTCTGCCTCCTTCGTCTGCGCGGCCCGGCGCCGGTCGAGGACGTCGAGACGTCCGCCGGGATGATCGTGCCGACCGCGTCCGAGGACCGGACGAGGGTCGCGTTCAACGTGATCCAGCCGCACGCGCCGCCGACGATCGTCGTCGTCGACCTGCTCGACAAGACGCTCCGGACCCTGCCGGTCGCGGGGCTCTTCCCGGTCCTGGCGCCCGACGGCCGGCGCGTCTCCTTCCTGGCGCTCCCCGGCGAGGGGACGAGCGTCCGGACGATCGGCGAAGGCGCGAAGCACGAGCTGAAGGGGCTGATCGATCTGACGGGCGAGACCGAGGAGGAGTTCGGCTACGGCGAGACGCGCATCTCCGGGCTCGCGGTGTACGACCTGGACCGGGACGAGACGGACCTCGCCGTGCGGTGGAAGGGGAAGCTCGACGCGCCTCATTGGGCGGTCAGCCGGGACCGGAAGGTGTTCGCGGTCGCCGGCCGTCGCGGGGTCCTGCGGTTCGACCTCGACGCGGGGACCGCGACCTCGATCCTCGAGGACGAGGAGCTGCTGCGGGTGACGTTCGATCGGGACGACCGGTCGCTCCTCGCGGTCTGCGCCGGACGGAGCCTGAAGGACCTCGAGGGCGCGCTCGTGCGCGTGAGCGCCGACGGCGAGGTCGGGCGCGTCTTCGGCGGCCCGAGCGTCCCGAGGGTCGCCGCGTTCGGCGTGGCGCCCGACCGGCGGACGTTCGCGACGGTCCACACGAACCCGAAGGTCCGCGACCCGTTCGCGGTGGTGCACGACCTGTCGCTCGGGACGCCGACCGACGTCCTCCTGCCGGACGACCTCGACTCCGCCACCGAGCTGGTCATGCGGTGGAGCGACCGGTTGGGGGGCGCCGACGAGACCGAGCTCCGGATCTTCGACCTCGCGTTCAAGACGGTCGGCCGTCGCGTCGACGTGGAGGTCCCCGCGGACGATCCGCGCCGCGGCGAATACGCGGCCCGGATGGCGCGGGCGAAGGAGGGGCGGTTCCGGAACCGGTGAGGCGTCGCGGTCCGCCCCGCCGCGGAACCCCGCGCCGGCGGGCGGCGTTTCCCGCCGTGACAGGCGCTCTCCGGAGTGGCAAGATCCCGGTTGGTCCGTGTTCCCCCAGTGGAGTCCCGTGATGTCCCCGTTCCCCGGTCGCCGCGCCGCCGCGCTCGCCGTCCTCCTCGCCACCGCCTCCTGCTCGTCGATGTACTACGGGATGATGGAGTCGTTCGGTGTGGAGAAGCGCCACATCATGGTCGACCGCGTCGAGGAGGCGCGGGACGACCAGGAGGACGCCAAGGAGCAGTTCAAGACGACGCTCGAGCGGTTCAAGGAGCTGACCGGGGCCGACGGCGGCGACCTCGAGTCGACGTACAACGCGCTCGCCAAGGACTACGAGCGGTGCGTCGACGACGCCGACTCGGTGCGCGACCGGATCGAGTCGATCGAGGACGTCGCCGAGGACATGTTCGACGAGTGGCGGGCGGAGATCGACGAGATCTCGAACGCCGACTACCGCCGGACGAGCGAGGACCTGCTGGTCGACACGCAGCAGCGGTACGCGAAGATGATCGCGGCGATGAAGGACGCCGAGGCGAAGATGGCGCCGGTGCTGCAGGCGTTCAAGGACCAGGTGCTGTTCCTGAAGCACAACCTGAACGCGCAGTTCATCGCCCAGCTCCAGAACACGGTCCTCCAGATCGAGGGGGACGTCGACGTCCTGATCGCCGACATGGAGCGGTCGATCGAGGAGGCGGACGAGTTCATCGAAGGGATGAACGCCTCGACATGACCGCGGGCGAGCGCCCGGCCCTCCGCCGGCTCGCGGAGGCGTGCGGCGTCGAGTCGGACTGGACGGACGGGAGCGGCGCGCCGCGGCGGACCACCGACACGGCGCGCGAGGCGCTCCTGCTCGCGTTCGGGATCGACGCCTCGACCGAGGCGCGGGCCGAACGCGCCCTCGCGGACGTCCCGCCCGAGTCGCCCGGGTCGCCCGAGTCGAACGATCCCGACGTCCCCGCGCCGCGGGCGTTCTCCCCCGCCGAGGCCGGCGCGCCGC
>JAUIEL010000044.1 GCA_030428825.1 bacterium | reverse complement strand
CCTTGCTCCTGAAGCTCGAGCGCTCTCCGGTAGCATCGGCGTGCCTTCGCGTCCCCATCCTCGTCGTCGGTCTCTTCCCAGACGCGGCCGAGGAGGAGGTAGAGGGACGGGGCGTCGGGGAACGTCGCGACGGCGGCGCGGGTGTCGTCGAGGAGGGGATCGGCGTGATCCGGGAGCTCGAGGGCGACGCGGGCGGCGAGCCAGGCGCGGAGGTCGGCGAACTCCGGGGGCTCGGCGCGGGCGCGGGGGGCGGCGAGGCGGCGGAGGATTTCCAGCGCGCCGGCGCCGGCGAGGCGGCGGTACGCGTCGCCGCGGAGGGCGGTGTTCTCGGGCGACTCCGCGAATAACCCCTCGAGTGTCTCGAGGTCGGCGGCGGAGACGCCGGTCTCGAACCGGACGTCGTCGCGCTCGGCGACCGCGCGGACGACCGCGTCTCGGTCGACGCCGACGAGCAGGACCCGGCCGCTCGCGGACGACGGGAGGCGTCGAGTCGGGGAGGACCAGCCGTCGCGGTCGAACACGGTGCTGAGGGCGACCTCGTGCACGAGGTAGCCGATCGCGAACGGGTTCCGGGCCGCGTGGTCCGCCGCGTGCCGCGGTTCCGACGCCCGTTCGCCGTCGACCCAGGTCGCGCCGTCGTCGAGAAGCACCTCCGCGAACCACGCCGTCAGGACGAGACGTCCCTCGCGGCCGAGGGCGGGGTCGGCGTACGACTCGTGGAGGAGCGCGTCGATGGCGCGGGGCGTCGTCCCGATCGGGTGCCCCTCGGCCGCGGCCCTCCGGCGCGCGGCAGCGGCGACCGCGCGCACCCGATCGCGCGTCGCGAGGACGGTGGTCGACCGGGGATCGAGGCCGACGTCGCGGAACGTCGCCTCGCCGATCGACTGGACCGCCGTCGCGTCGAGCGGACCGCAGCGCGGCCCGACGGCGCGCGCGAGCGAGAGCGGGAGGGAAAGCAGCGCGTCCGCTCCGTCGGTCGCCGGCGGAGCGAGCGACGTCCGGACGATCAGCCGGCCGTCGCGGAGCGCGAGGCCGCGGAAGTCCCGGCCTCGCAGCAGCAGCTCCGCGCGGTCGCGCGACACGAGGTGGATCCCTCGCGCGCCCCCGGCTCGGGCGCCGGTCACGAGCCAGGCTCCCCCGTCGGCCGGCGCGAGCTTCTCGACCGATCGCCACGCGCCGAGATCGGTCGTCGCGCCCGTGTCGAGGTCGACCTCGACCACGCGCGCGAGGTCGCCGTCCGGGAACCGCCGCGACCGGACGATCAGCGCGCGACGCCTCCCCGGCGCGGCCGCGACGACGTCGATCGACTCGACGCGCGCCGGCGGAACCTCGCGGGAGTCGAGCGACGCGCCCCCCGTCAGCTCGAGCAACGTCGAGTCGCCGAGCCAGAGCGCGTCCTCGAACCCGAACGCGCGCGCCCGCCGTTCGTCGAGCACGGCCAGCGCCCCCGACGGCCCCGGCCAGAGCGCGTACGTGCGCGGTCCGACGCGCTCGGTCCCGTCCGCACCGACCCACCGGACCGTGCCGACGCCGTCGCGCAGCCAGACCCCGTCCTCGTCGAGGACGATCGCCGACGCGCCGCCGTGTCCGGTCCGCGTCCCGTCGGGCGCGAGGCTCCACGCCTCCCCCTCGGCGACCCCGGCCGCCCGTCCGCCCGCGTCGACCGACACGAGGGCCGCGTCCGAGGGGATCGAGTGGATCGGGACCGCCCCGGCGAGCAGCGCGACGATCGCCGGACCTCGCGCGGGCGGGGGCGCGGGCTCCGACTCGATCGGATCGGGCCACGCGTCGAGCTCCCGCGGCGCCTCGATCTCGACGCTCTCCAGGAGCGATCGCCGCAGCTCCTCCCTGGCGTCGGGTGGACGTTGGACCTCGATCCGGAGGTCGACGTACCGCCCCCCTCCGAGGTCGAACGCGACGAGCTGGTAGTGCATCGCGCCGTCTCTCGCCGCCCCGATCACCGTCCGCGCGGGGCGCCCGCCGACGACGAGGTCGTCGCGCGCCGACTCCACCAGCGGCCGGCCGGGAGAGTCGAGGAGGGAGAGCGCGTCGTCGAGCACCCGGTCCGCGTCGTCCTGATACGACGGGAGGACGTAGAGCGCGAGCGAACCGTCCGACGCCTTCAGCGCGATCGCCGCGTCCCCCGTGTCGGCCGCCGGCCGGAGGAGACTCCCGCGAGCGCGCACCCGCACGACGTGGTCGTGCACCCGCCCGACGTGCTCCCGCTCCCGCCGTCGCTCGCTCCACGCCGATCCCTCTCCCGGGAACCGCACCGAGCGCGCCAGACGGGAACACTCCGCCTCGATCCCCGACGCCTGCCGATCGAGGCCCCAGAGCATGAAGAGGAACGACAGGTCGTCCGCGCCGATCACGGCGACCTGATACCGGACGTCGACTCCGTTCTCACGGCCGGAGATCCCGCGACTCCCGAGGCCGATCCCGTCGTCGAACCGTTCGAACCGGAACTCCGTCCGCTCCACGCCGACCGCCCCGCTGGAGGCCATGTTCCTCGTGATCGTCTCGAGGTGGTCGCGGAAGTCCGCCTCCTCCACCAACAGGACGGACTGCGGGAGGATCGCGAGCTGGAACGTCGCGCCGAGGAGGCGCCCGCGGAACTGATGCGGCCCGAGCGCCGGAATCAGCTCCACCCGCTCCCAGGGGACCGGCAATTCGATCGTCGCCCCCTCCTCCCCGAGGACCACCTGCTCCCGCGCCCCCGCCGCCCCGCTCGCCAGGGCGAGGACGAGGGAGACGATTCGCGCCCACGGCTTCCGCATCCCGCTCTCCTCTCGAGGTGTAGGGAAGCAACGAGAGCAGGGGAGAGCAAGGGAGAGCAGGGGAGAGCGCGCTGGCGCGGAGAACTCACGTTGACGAGAGGAGTCCGTGCCAGCGCCATCCCATGGGTCCCCATCCGCATTCCCCCTTCCCCCAGGAAGCGGGTGAGGAAGTCCGGAGCGGGCGAGGCGGGGCCGGAGGAGGGATGAGGCTCCGAGAGCGACCCCGCAGCGCGACTCGAAACCGAGCGGAGACCACTCCCGACGCATCGCGCGAGGACGTGAGCGGGTCGGAGAGCTCGTCCCTCCTCCGGCCGCCGCCGTGGCAATCGCGCAGACGTTCCCGAATCGCGTTCCAAGCCAGCGCAGCGCCTAGGACAGCTCGTCCCTCCTCCGGCCGCCGCCGTGGCCATCGCGCAGACGTTCCCGAATCGCGTTCCTCGCCCCGCGCGCAGCGGTTACTCCACTTCGTCCGGTCGATCTCCGTGCCACGCCCGCACCACCGTGTGGATCCCGCCGCGCACGTAGAAATCCCCCTCCACCTCCATCCACGTCGGGCCGATCGCGGCGACGAGGTCGTCGAGGATCCGGTTGGTCACGTCCTCGTGGAAGTGCCCCTCGTCCCGGAACGACCACATGTAGAGCTTCAGCGACTTCAGCTCGACGCAGAGGCGGTCGGGGACGTAGCGGATCCGGAAGGTCGCGAAGTCGGGCTGGCCGGTCTTCGGGCAGAGACAGGTGAACTCGGGGATCTCGAACTCGATCTCGTACGGGCGCCCGATGCGCGGGTTCGTGAACGTGTCGAGGGACTTGCTCGGCTGGGTGGACATGCCGCGGAGTCTACCCAAGGCCCCGGCGGGTCAGTACCCGCGTTCCCGGTCGATCACGCCGCGGCGCGGGAGGCCCTCGCGGCGGCGGCGGAGGTTCTCGAGGTAGGCGTCGGCGGCCTGGCGCGGCGTGGTGACGCCGGCGACGTGCGGGGAGACCATGACGTTCGGCAGGGTCCGGAGCGGGGAGTCGACGGGGAGCGGCTCGACCTCGAAGACGTCGAGGGCGGCGCCGGCGAGCCGCCCCGCCCGGAGCGCCTCGATCAGCGCCGCCTCGTCGACGACCGCGCCGCGGGCGACGTTCACGAGCCACGCGCGGGGAGGGAGGGCGGCGAGGAGCGCCGCGTCGACGAGCCGCTCGCTCGTCGCGGTCCGGGGAACGACGAGCACGAGGGCGTCGACGTCGGCGACGACCTCGCGGAGGCGGGCGACCGGCTCGACGCGCGCGAGCCCCTCGACCGCGCGCCCGGTCCGATTGACGCCGACGACGTCGACGCCGTTCGCGACGAGGCGGCGGGCGACGGCGGCGCCGATCTCGCCGGTCCCGACCACCGCGACCGTCAGCTCGGAGAGGAGCCGGGCGTGGAACGGGCGCCACGCCCCCTCGCGCCGCTCGACCTCGAGGCGCGGCAGCTCCTGCGCGATCGCGAGGCACCGGGCGAGGACGTAGTCGGCGATCGGCGCGCCGAACACGCCGGTCACCCGCGTCACCTCGACCTCCGGCGGCACGTCGACCGACGCGAGGAGGCCGTCCGCGCCCGCCCCCTGCGACTGGATCCAGCGGACGGCGGCGAGACGTCCGCGCGCCGCCTCGGGGAGGAGGAACGCGAGGACCGAGGTCGCCCACTCGAAGTCCTCGGGGCGCGCCGCCTTGTACCCGACGGCCCGGACCTCGACGCCGTCGGCGCCGTCCCGGATCCGCGTCGCGATCTCCTCGTGGTCGCGCCCGACGACGAGCAGCCGTTCGTCGCTCACGCCCCCTCCGTGAAGAGCATCGCGCAGTGGGCGACGGTGTCCGAGGTCCCCGGGAACGTCGTCTGCTCGTAGCGCAGCAGCGTGCCGCGCGCCTCCGGGAGGATCCGCAACAGGGTGTAGAGCGCCGAGAAGCCGCAGACCCGGCGGGCGTCCTCGCGCTCGACGTTGTGCCGGAAGAACCCCTCGGCGTCCCCCGCCGCGGCGAGCGCGAGGAGCGCCCGGTCCTCCGCCTCGACCTCCGCCGCCTGCTCCGGCGTGAGCCCCCGCTCGTCGCCGTACCGCGGCCCGAGGTGCGACAGGTCGATCGACGCGAGGAACGTCGCCCGACGGCCGAGCCGGTCGATCTCCTCGCGGAGCCCGTCGACGAACCCGCGCACGCGCGCGTCGGAGTACGGATCGGTCCCCGCGGCCATGAACTCGTGGAGCGAGCCGACGAGCACCGGGAGCATCCGCGGCGCCGCGTCGCCGTACGTCAGACGCAGCAGGACCGCCTGGAACTCGACGGTGTGCTCCTTCGCGTGGAGGAGCTCGCCCCGGAACATCCGCTCCTCCCCCAGCCGGGCGGCGAGGGCGTCGACCAGCTCGAGGTCGGTCTCGACCGGCCCGAGCGGGGTCTGGAACGCGGGACGCGTCAGGGTGAAGAGGTCCTCCGCGGCGCAGTGTCCGGTGCCGAGCACGACGACCGTCTCGACCGCGTCGTTCCCCTCGGCCGAGTGACGCAGGCGGTCGTGCACGAGGCGGCACGACGCGCCGCCGAAGCGGAGGTCGATGTGCGGCGCCGCGGCGCCGACGACGCGACCGGCCGGCGCCTCCCCCTCGAGCGGGCGCGCGTCGAGGCCGCCGTGCCAGGCGCGGAGCGCGTCCGGTTCGACGGGATACGCGGTCCCGCCGTGGAGGAACGGACGGTGCTCCGCCTCCCGGTACTCCGCGAGGAGGCCCGACCGGTACGCCCGGAACTCCTCCGAGTCGAGCATCCGCGCCTCGTTCAACGACCGCACGAGCTGCTCGAGCTGCTCGGGCGGCACCACCTCGCCGGTCGCGTCCTTCAGCGACGCGGCGATCTCCGGCAGGGTGTGGCGGCCGTCGAACCGCTGCAGGAGGAAGACGACGGCCGGGGAGACGACGATCGGGTTCGGGGCGAGACCGGTCGGGTCGGTCAACAGGAACGAGCGCTGTCCCTGCTGCTCGACCGGCTGGCACTCGACGTACCGGACCTTGGGGCGGATCGGGACGGCGGCGGTCATGGGGTCTCTCCCTCCGCCGCCCGTTCGGCGGCGGCGCAGATCGCGCGGAGGAACCGGAGCCCCTGCGCGAACGCCAGGCCCGGCTGCAGATCGGGGTCGCTGTCGAGGATCTTCCGCAAGACGAACCCCGCACCGTCCCCGATCTCGCCCTCGGAGGTGTAGACGACGAGCGCGCCGTCGTCGCTCGGCAGCACCTGCCAGCACCACCGCCCTCCCTCGAGCACCCCCGCCTCGCCGAACACGTCGACCCGCCCGTCGGCGGCGAAGACGTACCGCAGCGTGTACTCGAGGTTCTGGAACGGCATCTCCAGCTCGGCGTCGAACAGGAGCTCCTCCTCCCCCCGCTCTCGCACCGCCACGCGCGCCACCCGGTCGACGAACTCGGGGTACCGCTCGACGTCGCGCAGCCGCGCCAGGACCCGCGCCGGAGCGGCGGCGGCGTGTCGCGCGAGGACGACCCGCTCGGGCCGGTCGGCCGAGATCGGCGGGAGGAGGAGCGCGACCGCGCGGCCGCCGTTCTCGCGGACCATCGCCTCGAGGGCCGCGTTCCGCGCCACGCCGACCGAGCCGGCCGGGGCCGTCGGGTCCGGCGCGCCCGAGACGCACGCCCCGGGCGCGAGGGAGACGGCGAACGACAGCAGCCGCGCCGCCCCGAGTCGGCGCGCCCGGCTCACGCCCCTCCCTCGGGGTCGGTCTCCGGCCGCACGAGGATCGGGCGGCGACGGTGGTCGACGGCGACGTAGGTGACGTTGGCGCGGGTGACGGAGACGGTCTCGCCCGTGTCCCGCCGCTCGACCTCGACGTCGACGACCACCGTGACGGAGGTCCGGCCGACGCGCTCGGTGCACGTGTAGAAGGAGACCGTCTCACCGACGAAGACCGGCGCGAGGAAGACGACCTCGTTCATCGCCTTGGTGACGAAGAGGCAGCGCGAGGTCTTCCGCGCCTCGATCGCGCCCGCGAGGTCGATGTACGACAGGATCGCGCCGCCGAAGATCGTCCCCATCCCGTTCGTGTCGCGCGGCAACATCGAAACGCGGATCGCCGGGATGCGCGGGGATTCTTCCATGGGACGCTCCGAGGGACGAGGTCGACGCTACGTTAGCAGACGGTCGAAGAAGACGATCGGGGCTCCGGGGCGATGGACGCGGAGTCCCGAAGGACGCCGCCGTGGTCGACGGCGCGGGAGGAGACGTGACGAGCTCCGGGAGCGATCGCACGGAGGCGCGGGCCCTGCTCGACGCGCTCGACGAGCCGGCCGCGCTGCGGGCGGACGACGGGCGGCTGATCGACGTCAACCGCCGGTTCGTGAGCGACCTCGCGGCGGACGGGGCGACGCGGAAGGACGTCCTCGACCCGGCGCGGCGGGCCGAGCTGCTCGACGAGTCGGTCCTCGGACCGCTCGGAGAGCTCCGCCCCGGCGTCGAGTTCCGGATCCGGGGCGTCGCGGTCTGGCGCCCGGGGACCGCCGAGCACCGTCGGATCGACCTGCTCGCGACGCCGGTCGCCGGCGCCTCGGCGACCCTCGTCCGGTTCGCCCCCGGCGGCGCGGCCTCGCGCGCGGCGATCGCCGAGGAACGCGAGAGCCGCCGCGCCGTCGTCGGCGCCCTCGCCGCCGGCGTGGCGCACGACATCAACAACCAGCTCGCCGCCTCGATGAACATCGCCGTGCTGCTCGCCGAGGAGCTCGGCGAAGGCTCCCCCCACGCGGACGCGCTCGAGATCCTCGTCGGTTCGTCCCGCGAGGCGGCCGAGCTCTCCCGCCGCCTCCTCCGCCTCGTCGGGCGAGTCGAGGCCGGCCTCGAGGAGATCGAACTCGGACCGCGGGTCGAGGAGATCCTCCTCCTCCTCCGGCACGAGCTCCCGCCGTCGGACCGGCTCGCGGTCGAGGTCGAACCCGACGGACCGACGATCGTGGCGGACCCGGCGCGCATCGAACACCTGGTCGCCCTCCTCGCCCTCCCGTGCGCCGAGGCGGTCGCCGAGGCCGGCTCGCTCGAGGTCCGCGTCGGCCGCGACGGCGCGGACGCGCTGCTCGAGGTGGCGGTCCGGACCCCCGAGCCGCCCGCCCCGGACGACCTGCTGGCGCCGTGGACACGCCGCCTCGCCGCGGAGATGGGAGGGACTCCCGCCGCCGCCCGGGAGGGGGAGCGAGCGGTCGTCCGCGTCCGATTCGTCGCCGGCGCGGGGCCCGCCCTCTCCGCCGGCTGAAACGCGCTGGAAAGCCCGGGTCCCGGAACGCAGAATCGGCGCATGGCCCGCGCTCTCCGCATCGACAAGAAGATCCTCGTCCCCGCTCCGCTCGACCGTGTCTGGGAGTCGATCTCGACCGCCAAGGGGCTCGCCGCCTGGTTCGCGGACCGCGTGTCGGCCGACGTCGTCGAGGGCGACTTCGTCGACTTCGGCTGGGGGACCGGCCCGGCCGCCCACCGCAGCCGTGCGGTCGTGCTGCGGGTCCACGACAAGAAGACGGTCATGCTCCGGTGGGAGGACACGAGCTCCCACTCGCGCGACGACTACTTCTCCCTCAGCGTCAAGTCGACCCGGAAGGGGACCGAGGTGACCGTCGTCGACTTCGCGACGAAGGACACGCGCGACGAGGTCGACGAGGTCTGGGACGAGTGCGTGGCGAAGCTGACCGAGGCGCTCGCGTGACCGACGCCGGCCCGGCCGTCAGGCCGAGTCGCCGAGCCGGAGCCCCGTCGCGTCGGCCA
The DNA here is from genome assembly GCA_030428825.1 of bacterium. Classification (GTDB taxonomy): domain Bacteria; phylum Planctomycetota; class B15-G4; order B15-G4; family JADJEK01; genus JAUIEL01. The sequence goes on along the minus strand of JAUIEL010000044.1, from coordinate 8,844 downwards.
TCCCCTCGAGGCGGGCACGCAGCCGCTCCCAGCGCTTCCGCGCGCCGGCCGGGGTGAGGCCGAGGTCGCGCGCGACCTCCTCGTGCGGCAGATCCTCCAGCCCGCGCAGCAGCAGGAGACGGCGATCCTCCTCGTCGAGCTCGCGCGCGACGTCGAGGAACCGCGCGAACTCCTCCCGCCTCGCCAGGCGTCGGCTGATCGCCGTCGCGTCGTCGGGGACGCGGTCGAGGAAGCGCGAGCCCTCGTCGAGCGCCGGCGCCCGCGCGACCGTCGGCCCGCGGGCGAGCTCGAACAGGGCCGCCTGCAGGACGTGGTGCGCGATCCCGAACACCCAGGCGCGGAACGGCCCCTTCTCCGGATCGAAGCGATCGATCCCGAGGAAGGCGCGGCAGCAGACCTCCTGCACGACGTCGTCGGGGTCGAGCCGCGGCCGGAGCGGCGCGGGCACGCGCAGCGACGCCCACGCGAAGACGGCGGGCGCCACCTCCGCCCACCGCGCGGAGAACCGGTCCGCCCCCTCCCCGTCGTCGGCGTGCCGCTCGTCCATCCCGGTATCGTAGCCGCCGTGTCGGACGCCGCCGAAGACCGAGTCCTCGTCGACTTCCTGGTCGCGTTCCTCGCGGACCGGGAGTCGGGGAGCGTGCGGTCGCTGAACGAGTACCTCGCGGCGTTCCCCGGGCACGAGGAGGCGGTGGCGCGGCGCTTCCTCGAGCTCCGCGACGCGCCCGCCGACGACGGGGACGACCGACGCGTCGGCCCGTACCGGCTGCTCGAGGAGCTCGGGCGCGGCGCCCAGGGAGAGGTCTGGCTGGCCGAGCACGAGGTCCTCGCGCGGCGCGTCGCCCTGAAGCTCCTCCACCCCGGCCGCGGGCTCGGCGACGACGCGCGCTCGCGCTTCCGACGCGAGGCGGCGGTCGCCTCGCGGCTCGACCACCCGGGGCTCTGCGCGGTGTACGACTCCGGCCGGTCGCGGGGGCGGGACTGGATCGCGATGCGCTTCGTCCCCGGCCGGAGCCTCGCCGAGCTCCTGAAGGAGTCCGGACGGCTCGACGTCCCCCGCGCGATCCTCGTCGTCGAGGCCCTGGCGCGCGCGCTGCACGCGGCGCACGAGGCCGGCGTGGTCCACCGCGACGTGAAGCCGGCGAACGTCATGGTCGAAGAGGACGGGTCACCGGTGCTGCTCGACTTCGGGCTGGCGCGGGACGCCCTCGCCGAGGCGACGCTCACCCGCACCGGCAGCGTCTTCGGGACGCCCGACTGGATGGCGCCGGAGCAGGTCCGCGGCGCGCGCGACCTCGACCGCCGGACCGACGTCTGGGCGCTCGGCTGCGTCCTGTACGAGGCGCTCGCGGGCCGGCGACCGTTCGCGGCGCCGACCGCCTCGGGAGTGCTGGAGCGGATCGTCGGCGAGGAGCCGGCGCCGCTCCGCGCGCACGGCGTCCGCTCGGCCGACCTCGAGGTGGTGGTCGCCACCGCGCTCGAGAAGGACCGCGGCCGGCGGTACCAGACCGCCCTCGCGCTGGCCGACGACCTCCGCCGCGTGCGCGAGCACGAGCCGATCCGCGCCCGCCGCCCGAGCGTCGCGGCCCGCGCGGCGCGGTTCGTCCGTCGCCACCCGGGACGCGCGGCCGCGATCGCGGGCGGGCTCGCCGCCGCCGTCGCGATCGGCTGGTTCGCCCGGGAGGCGGAGCTCGCGCGGGCGGGGCTGGTCCGGACCGACGACTACCGTCGGGCGGAGGAGCTCGTCGCCGAGGAGGCGGACGCGCTCTGGCCGGTCGACGCGTCGCTCGTGCCGAGGGCGCGACGCTGGCTCGACGAGGCGACCGCCCGGATCGGCCGCCGCGCGTCGTACGCGAGCGACCGGGCGCGTCTCGGCGACTCCGACGACCGGACCGCGGAGACGATCGACCGGCTGCTGACCCGACTCGACCGACTCCGGCGACGCGTGCCGGTCGTCGAGGACCGCCTCGCGCGCGCCGAGTCCCTCCCCGAGCGGACCGTGCGGGCCCACGCCGCCGACTGGGCCGCCTGCACCGCGGCGATCGCCCGCTCGCCCCTCTACGGCGGACTCCGGCTGGCGCCCCAGGTCGGCCTCGTACCGCTCGGCGTGAACGCGGCCGGGACCTTCGAGTTCTGGCACGTCGAGAGCGGCGGGCGGCCGCCGTTCGTCGAAGGGGTCGGCGCCACGCTCGAGCCGACGTCCGGGATCGTGCTCGTGCTCCTGCCGGGCGGGCGCGCGACCGTCGGCGCGTCGCCCCTGGAGGGCGAACTCGCGACGACGAACTCGAACGAACCGGCCCGCCGGGTCGACCTCGCGCCTTACTTCCTCGCGAAGTTCGAGACGACGCAGGGCCAGTGGCTCCTCGCGATGGAGGGGGGACGGCCTTCCGAGTACGCGGCCGGCGACGCGGCGCACGGGACCGGCGTCATCGACTGGACGCACCCCGTCGAGTCGATCTCCGCGCGCGCGGCGGAGCGGATGCTGACGCGGGTCGGGCTGGCGCTCCCGACCGAGGCGCAGTGGGAGGCGGCGTGCCGCGCCGGCGCCCGGACGCCGTGGTCGTTCGGGTCCGACCGGACCTGCTCGGCCCGGCACGCGAACCTCTACGGCGCGGAGATGGTCCTCCCGGGGAGCGCCCCCCGGCCGACCGAGGCGCGCGACCCGCACCCGCGGCACGCGCCGGCCGGGAGCTACCTCGCGAACCGGTTCGGCCTGCACGACATGCACGGGAACGTCTTCGAGTGGTGCCGGGACGTCTACGTCCACCGCCCCGAGCGGTTCGGGCCACGAGCCGGGATCGCGCTCGGCCCGGAGGTCGGCGAGACGCGCCGGGTCATCAAGGGAGGGTCGTTCCTCCGTCCCGCGGTCTACGCCCGCTGCGCGCTCCGCGCCCCGTTCGGCGTCGACGAGGCGGAGAGCGACCTCGGCTTTCGGGCCGCGCGGGCGGTCGACGCCGGCGAGGAGGGCGAGGAAAACCGGACTTTCTCGTCCCACGACGGCTGAGATCGGGAAGGATCGATCGGAGGACTCCCCCATGCGCACCCCGACCACGCTCGCCCTCGCGCTCGCCCTGGCGGTCCCGGCCGCGGCCCAGCAGACGAACCGGCACGCCGAGACCGAGTCGTACGACCCCGCGTCCCCCGAGGTCCCGGGCGTCTCGGCCGCGGACGTGGTCGTCGTGAACTCGACGATCGCCGGCGGCGGCGGCGTCCCGTGGCCGAGCGCGCTGATGGGCCTGCCGCCGGGCGCGAACATCGACGCCTTCTCCGACGGCACCGACATCCTCCCCCCGCTCCCGCCGGTGCAGTGCCGGACCGCGTTCGTCGAGTACACGGTCGACCGCGCCGCGCTCGGCGCTCCCGGCGGGCTCGTCGCGCTGGAGGTCGCCGGGGACGGCGCGGCGTCCGACACGTTCGGCCTGCGGATCGACGGCGGCGGCGGCAAGTCGTACTACCACGTCTCCGACCGGCTGGCGGTGACGCCGCGGTCGACGGCCGGGCCGACGGAGACCGACCTCGACGCCCTGGGGTGGGCCGAGCGGGCGCGCTGGCCGGTCTTCTACTCCCTCGACCCTCCGTCCGCGCTCCTGTTCGGCGTCCTCCCGGGCGACGTGATGACGTCGACCGGGAGCGGCACGTCGACGATCTACCGCTCCGCCGCCTCGCTCGGCCTGACCGCGTCCGACGACGTCGACGGGCTGGCGGTCGAGCCGACGGGCGCCGTCGCCCTGAGCGTGACCCAGGGATCGCCGAGGAACACCGTCGGACCGTTCGCCGGGATCGCCGGCGCGGGCGTGCTGAAGGTGGCGGCGGCCTCACCGGCGACGATCGCGTACGTCACGCCGGCCGACCTGATGCTCCTCCCGACCGACGAGCTCGACGGCGTCCGCATCACCGACCCGGGGAGCTTCCACTCGCTCGACGGGACGGAGATCGACTCGATCAGCGGGTTCCCGCACGAGATGGTCCGCGTCGACGGCACCGGCGGGAACGTCGACCACGTCGTCCGGCTCGGCGTCGGACAGTCGTTCCTCACGTCGTTCCTGCCGAAGAACCCGGGCACCCCGTACCTCTGCGTCGTGACGCCGGGGCGACCCTGTCTCTGCAACCAGGTCTCGGTCGGCGTCGGCACGCTCGCCGCCGGCGGCTTCGGCCCGAACTGCCCCGGCGCCCCGCTGCAGGTCCTGTTCGCCGCCGTCCAGCCCCTCCAGCTCCCCGCCCAGCTCCCGTTCCCGATCGAGCTGACGATCCAGTGCGTCCTCGGCCCCGGCGTCATCCAGCACACCTCGAACGCCGTCACGCTCACCACGAACTGAGAGACACGTCGCCCCCCTGCCGTTCCTCTCCTTCCTCTCCTTCCTCTCCTTCCTCTCCTTCCTTCCTCTCCTTCCTTCCTTTCCCGTCACACCCTCCGCCGTCGCGCGCAACTCCCTCCATCGCGGAACTCGCCGCGAGTCCGACCGAACCGGAGGCGTCCCATGCGCTCGACCATCTCCACCCTCTCCCTGTCGCTCGCCCTCGTCGCGACGACCGCGACGTCCGCCGTCGCGCAGACTCCCGTCCCTCGCGGGGGGACGACGATCGACATCGGACCCGGCGGGAAGTTCCACCTCCTCTCGCTGCGGAACACCACGGGGCAGCCGGCGTGCGACGTGACGCTGACCGTCTTCGGGGCCGGCGTGCCGAACATCACCGACGTCGACGTGCACGGGATCGCGAGCGACCGCGTCGACGACGACGACGACGGGACGATCGGCGGGGCGAACGAGAACGACACGACCGACTCGTCGCCCGGCACCACCTGCCGGTCGATCTTCGGCAACGCGAAGCTGCTGGAGGGCGCCACGGCCTCGTTCGCCGTCACCTTCTCCGACAACCTGCCGGCGACCGCCAAGCTGAAGGTCCGCTTCTCGACGGAGGTCCAGGGGCGTCATTACGACCTCTGCGCCGCCGCCAACCTCGACGCCGTCCCCGCGCTCGCCGATGTCCCCGTCGGGACCCACCTCGCGAACTTCCTCGCCGTGAACCTCACCCCGAACCCCCTGAACGCCCTCCACGTCATGACGCCGCTCGACCTGCCGATCGTCGACGTCGTCCTGCCGCCGCCGTTCGACCAGGCGAACGTCCAGCTCCTGCCGGACCTCGCGATCGTCCACCTCCCCCTCCCGATCCCGCCGGGCCAGTCGCTCGAACTGAACGTCGCGCTCGGCGCGCCGGCGGCCGACGGGGACGCGTTGATCGTCCGTCCCGGGCCGGCCCTCCCGAACGCCGGCGTCCCGTACGGCCAGGGCTGCGCCGGCTCCGGCGGCCACGTCCCCGAGTTGCACGTCGCCGGACTCCCGATGCTCGGCGGATCGGTGACCCTCTGGATCGACGACGCCCTCGGCGGCTCGAACGCCCTGATGCTGATCGGTCTCCAGCCGACGCAGATCTCGATCGGCGGGGGGTGCGACCTGCTCGTGTCGCCGATCCTGAACACCCTCCCGCTGCCGCTGACGCCCGGCGGCCCCGGCGACGGCGGCGTCACCCTCGGCCTGCCGATCCCTCCCGCGCCCCCGGGCGTCCAGCTGCATCTCCAGGCGCTGACGGTCGAGCCGGGGAGCGCGCTCGGGTTCGCCACGACGAACGGCGTGACGATGACGTTCCCCTGAGGGACGGCACGGGAAGCGCGCGTCGGCGGGCGGCCGGCGGCGCGGGGGCGGGTCGGCCGGCTCGTCCCCGCGTCGTCGTCTCGCCGCGTCGGGTCAGGTCGCGTCGGTGGCGAGGAGCATGAGCGCCTTCACCGTGCTCGCGACGAGCTGGGCGTCCGCGTCGCCGAACCGGCTGGGCCGGAGGTCGACGCCGACGACGAACGAGCCGGTCCGCCAGCCCGCTTCCTCCCGGAGGTCGCGGACCGCGTCCTCCAAAGGCCGGCGCCATCGGTTCTCGTCCGAGCCGTGGCAGCGCCCGCACCCGAGCTTCACCTCCCCCTTCACCAGCTTCGAGGCCGCCTTCTCGTTCCCCTTGTCGAGCAGGACGCGCGCCTTCTCCGTCGACGCGAGCATCTGGTCGACGAACCGGCGATACCCGCCGACCTCCTTCGGCTCGAGCACCCCCTTCAGGTTCGACGCGAACGGCTTCAGCTCGGTCAGGTGCTCGCCGAGACGGCGCAGCGGCTCGCGCATCCCGGTCCCCTCCTCCCGCGCCCGCTGCAAGGCGGCGTGCGTCGACTCCAGCTCCCACATCCGCAGGTGATGGTGGAACAGCGCCCAGACCTCGCGGTCCTCCTTCTTCGGCGGCGGCTTGGCGGTCGCGAGCATCTCGTCGCGGCGCGTCATCACCTCGCCGACCGGCTTCAGGGACGCCTCGGTCAGACGCACCCCACGATGTCCCTTGAACCGGACGAGCAGCTCGTCCAGGTCGTCGATCTCTTTGCCGTAGTCGTCGAACAGCGTCGGCCCGAACAGCCCCCCTTCGCGCGTCGCCCCGAGGCCGATCCGCCCCTCCCCCTCGCTCCATTCGAGGTCGAAGAACGCGACCCGGACCGGATGGACCTCTCCCTCGAGCTGCACCTCGTAGCGGCGCAGCGAGGAGATCATCGTCGTCGGGAGCGCGGTCCGGGAGACCAGGCGGCCGGACGGCTGGGCGGTGAGGCCGGGGAGCGAGCGGACGCCCCGAATCGGCTTGCCGTCGAGCAGTCGCCGGATCCGTTCGCCGTCCTTCTCCCCCGGCTCGGCCGACGAAGCGGTCGAGACGGGGAGCGAGAGGAGGAGGAGCGCGCCGACTCCGGCGACACCGAGGGTGAGGGTGGTCGGGATTCGCATCGCACCAGTCTAGCGGCCGTCGCGAGACCGAAGGGCCGCCTACGACGCGAGCGACCGGAGCGGATGACGAGAATTCGGATTCGATTCCGCGAACGGCGCGTGAAGCGTCGACCGCCGCGGCGGCGGGTCGTGACACGGCCGGTTCCCCGAGGATACGATCGGGGGCCGCCGCCTCACGCATCGGACGCGCGCCCGACCGCCCACGCCGTCCGATCCCTCGGAAGGAAGACCCCCATGCGCCCCCGACCCCCGACCTCCGCCGCCCTCGCCGCGGCGATGCTCCTTCTCGGCGCCGCCCCCGACGCCGACGCGACCGTCCTGCACGCGCACTTCAACGTCTCCGGAAGCCAGGAGGTGCCGCCGACCGGCGCCACCGGCTCCGGCGTCGGCACGGTCTCGATCGACACCGCGACCGGACTGCTCACGTGGCGGGTGGCGTACGAGGGCATGACCTCGGCGCCGTTCGCGGCCCACTTCCACGGACCGGCCCCGGCCGGCGCGAACGCGGGCATCCAGGTGAACATCGGCGTCGCCTCGAACCCGATCGTCGGCTCGACGACGCTCGCCGCGGCGCAGGTCGCCGACCTCCTCGCCGGCCTCTGGTACGTCAACCTCCACACGTCGGCGTTCCCCGGCGGCGAGATCCGCGGTCAGGTCGTGAACTTCACCGGCCCGATCCTCCACTCGACCTTCGCCATCGACGGGTCGCAGGAGGTGCCGCCGAACGGCTCGGCCGGCGCCGGCACCGGACGGATCTCGTTCGAGACCGCCACGAACACCCTCCGCTGGAGCGTGGCGTACGCCGGCCTGAGCGCCACCGCGAGCGCCGCGCACTTCCACGGACCGGCGCCGGCCGGCGCGAACGCCGGCGTCCAGGTGAACATCGGCGTCGCCTCGAACCCGATCGTCGGCGCGGCCGTCCTGACCGACGCCCAGGCGGCCGACCTCCTCGCCGGCCTCTGGTACGTCAACATCCACACGTCGACCTTCCCCGGCGGCGAGATCCGCGGCCAGGTCGGCCCGATCGACGGGCCGGTCGTGCTGAACGAGCTGTTCTACGACTCCGACGGCGCCGACGACGGGAACACGTTCTTCGAGCTCGCCGGCCCGCCGGGCGCGGACATCGGCGGCTGGCGCATCCGCGGGGTCGAGGGAGGCGCCGCGGCGAGCTGCGGCACGACGAACAGCGGGGACGACATCACGCTCCCCGACGGGGCGACGATCGGCGCCGACGGCCTGTACGTCGTCGCCGACGACGCCGGCGGCGGCGGCACGAACGTCGTCGTCCCCGCCGGTCACAACGGCGGCGCGCCCGACCTCGTCGTCTCCGACGCCGACTTCGAGAACGGCTCCGACGTGGTTCAGCTCTTCGACGCCCTCGGCCGCGTGGTCGACGTCGTCGCCTACGAGAACTCGACCCAGCCGCTCTGCTCCGACTCCGACACCGACGGCGCGCCGATGCTCGAGTTCCAGCCGGCGCTCGACTTCTCGTTCGGCGGCGTCGGGCTCAGCCGCTGGCCGGCCGGGAACGACACCGGGAACAACTTCGAGGACCTCGTCCCGAACCGCTGCCCGTCCCCGGGGGCGGACGACGAGCCGCGGGCGCTGATCTTCGACGGCCCGAGCGTGATCAGCCTGACCGCCGGCGGCACGGTCGACTACGACGTCTACACCGTCCGGCCGGCGACCCAGTACCTCGTCCTCGCGTTCGGCACCGCGCCGACCGGGAAGACGCTGGGCGGCCTCGCCTTCGACGTGGTGACGAACGTCTTCATCAACCTGACGCTCACGCCGAACCCGATCGTCGTCGACTTCACCGGCGACACCGACGCGATCGGGCGGGCGACGGCGACCCTGTCGATCCCGGCCGGCATCGCCGCGCTCCCCGGTTCGGTCCCGATCCACTTCGCCGCCATCGCCCCGGTCGACGCGACCGCGGTCGTCACCAACCACGTGACGACGACGCTCGATCCCTGAGCGACGTCGACGACGCGGGACAGGACGAGGCGGCGACCGCTCGGGCGGCCGCCGCCTCTTCCTC
>JAUIEL010000795.1 GCA_030428825.1 bacterium | reverse complement strand
CCCGGGTACGTCATCAGCTGCAGGTAGTCGACCACGATCAGGCCGAGGTCGTACTTCGCCGCCACCCGCCGCGCCTTCGAGCGCATCGCCATCGCGCTCACGCCCGGCTGGTCGTCGATCAGGATGTCGGTCTGCGAGAGCTCGTTCGCGGCGTTCGTCAGCTTCGGCCAGTCGTCGTCCTGCAGCATGCCGCGCCGCATCTTGTGCGCGTTCACCCGCGCCGTCGCGCAGAGGACGTTCTCGACGACCTGCTCCTTCGGGACCTCGAGCGAGAAGACGAGGATCGCCTTCTTCGTCCGCATCGCCGCCCGGGCCGCGATGTTCATCGCGAACGACGTCTTCCCCATCGACGGGCGCGCCGCGATGATCACGAGGTTGCCGGAGTGGAGGCCGTCGAGCTGCTCGTTCAGGTCGAGGAACCCGGTGTCGAGTCCGGTGAGCGAGTTCGCGTCGCGGCCGACCCGGCTCTCGATCCGGTCGAACGTCTCGTGCAGCAGGTCCTTGACCGAGCCGGAGTCCCCCTCCTCCCCCTTGCTGACGTCGAAGATCCGCTGCTCGGCGCGGTCGACGATGTCGGCGGCGGTCTCGCTCGCCTCGAACGCCTCGGCGAGGTTCTCCTGCGACGCCCGGATGAGGCGGCGGAGGCGCGCGAAATCGGTGACGATCTTCGCGTGATGGACCGCGCCCGCCGCGGACGGGACGCTCTCCATCAGGCGGATCAGCGCCTCGCCGCCTCCGACCTGCTCGAAGGTCTTCCGGCGACGGAGCTCGTCCTTGACCGTGGCCTCGATCGCCTCGTAGACGTGGCGATGCGCGCCGACGTAGAAGTCGTCGACGGTGACCTTGTCGCCGACGTCCGCGACGACCTCCCGGTCGAGCAGCATCGCCCCGAGCAGGGCCGCCTCGGCCTCGACGTCGTGCGGGGGAACCCGCTCGCCCCGTTCGGACACTCGGCCCCTCCCGCGCGCGTCGCGCGCGCCGCCGTCAGCCGTTGTCGGTCTCGCCCTCGCCCGTCGTCGTCGCGGCCTCCGTCGTCGCCGCCTCGGCCGGCTCGCCGCCGTCCGCCGTCGCCTCGGCGTCGACGTCCGCCGACGCCTCCTTCTCGGCGACGACCCAGACCTTCAGGTCGATCTTCACCGTCTCGTGGAGGTGGATCGGAACGTCGTAGACGCCGACGTGCTTGATCGGGTCGGCGAGCTTCACGACCCGCGCGTCGACCGCGAGGCCTTCCGCCGCGAGCGCCTCCACGATCGTCGGCACGGAGACCGAGCCGTACAGGCCGCCCTCCTCGGACGCCTTCATCGTGATGGTGACCGACTTCCCCTCGAAGCGATCGGAGAGGGACTTGGCGCGCTCGATGCGCTCCTTCTCCTCCTCCTCGAACTTCACGCGCAGCTTCTCGAGCCGCTTGAGGTTGTCCTTGTTGGCGAGCACCCCCTTCTTCTGCGGAAGGAGGTAGTTGAGAGCGAAGCCGTTCTTCGCGCGCACGATCGAGCCGCGGCGGCCGAACCCTTCGACGTCCTCGAGGAGGATGATCTCCTGCATGATTCGACTCCGAAACTCAGCCGACGTACGGGAGGAGCGCCAGGAACCGCGCCCGCTTGACCTCGAGCTTCAGCTTCCGCTGCGACCACGCGTCGTTCCCGGCGCGCTTGCGCGAGAAGAGCTTCCCCTGCTGGGTCGTCAGCCGCTGCAGCACCGAGACGTTCTTGTAGTCGTACGCCTCCTCGGCCTGCGGCCGGCGGACGCGGATGCGGTGGCGCTCTCCGAACTTCTTGCGCCTCTTCTTCGACTTGCCCCGCGGCGGCATCAGCTGTCTCCCTGCGTCGGTCCGGCGTCACCGGACGGTTCGGTCTTCGTGGCCGCGGCCGGGGCGGACTCGCTCGCCGGCGCGGGCTCGGTCTCGGTCTTCGGCGCGGTCTCGGTCTCGGTCTTCGGCGCGGTCTCGGTCTTCGGGGCAGCCGGAGCAGCCGGAGCGGCGGTCCCGGTCCTCGCGCCGGGCGCCGGACCGCGCGGGGGCGGCGCGCCGCCGGAGCGCGGCGGACCACCGTCCTCGGTCCCCTCCGAGGCGGCCGCGAGGCGCGCCTGCGTCTCGTCGAACGTCTCGATCTCCTCGGGGATCGCGTCCTTCCGGACCAGGAGGTTCCGGAGCACGAGGCCCGACAGACGGACCTCGGCGCGGAGCTTCGCGTCGAAGGTCGAGTCGGCGGACAGGTAGCTCAGGAAGTAGACGCCGTGCGTCACCCCCTTGATGGGATACGCGAGCCTTCGCTCGTCCCACTTGCACATCTTCTCGACCTTGCCGCCGGCCTTCTCGACGAGCGAGGTGATGTGCTCCGCCAGATAGTCGGTGTCCTTCCTGGCCTCTTTGTTGTGGGTCAGGAACATGCCCTCGTAATAGTTCACCATCATCCTCGACGTGCTTCTGGCCGTCGCTCCTGTCGGGCCCTTCCGTACTCGTCGCCGCGCCGACTCCCGGCGGGCGCGGCTCGCGGTCTCTCGCCGGTCGATCCGGCGGGCCGATCCGGAACCGGCGAGACTACCGAAACCCCGGCGCCGTGGCCAGCGGGATTCCGGCCGCTCTTCGGTCCGCATCCGGCTCAGGTGGGCGGCCGGTTGGTGCGGTTCATCAGCCGGTCGATCGCCTCCCCCTCGACCCAGTCGCGGGCCGCGTCCGCCGCCCGGGCGACCGCCGCCTTGACGTCCCGCTCCTGGTCCTTGTCGAACCGCCGGAGGACGAACACCTCGACCGGCATCCGCTCGGGAGGCGGCCCGACCCCGACCCGGAGCCGCGGGAAGGCGTCGGTCTTGCACCGGGCGATGATCGACTTCAGCCCGTTGTGCCCCCCGTCGCTC
>JAUIEL010000794.1 GCA_030428825.1 bacterium | reverse complement strand
AGGGACCCATGAATGGCCATCCCATCGGTCCCCTTCCGGACTCCCCCCTCCATCCCCAAGAATCGGGTCGAGGGGAGGGGAGCCCGCCAGGCCCGGCCCCTCGGGGGGAGGAGTCCTTCGCCGAGCGAGTTCCGCAGCGGCCTCTGACCGACGCCCGAGAACACGTCGACGAGACGGGCCGCGAGGATGTCTGAGCGAACGAAGGAGCTCCTCCCCCCGAGGGGCCGGGCCGAAAGCGAACGCCCGGTCCCCTCCCGTACGCGTTCACCGCCCCGCGCGCAGCGGACCCCCGCGAAGCGGCCCATCGCTCCACGCGCAGTGGACCCTGCCCCGCGCAGCGGTGTCATCGCCTCGCGCAGCGACCCCAGCCCAGCGCAGCGACCCCAGCCTCGCGCAGCGACCCCAGCCCCGCGCAGCACCCAAACGCTCCAAGCGAACTCCCCCCGCACCGCGCGCAGCGGGCTAACCTTTCCGCCGATGTCCCTCCCCCGCCCCCTCCTCTCGCTCCTGATCGCCCTCGGCGTCGCCGCCCGGATCGCCGCCGTCACCTGGAACGACCTCCCCCACGGCGACGTCCACCTCGACCTGCTGACGGTCCGCGAGGTCGTGGCGGGGGAGGGGCTCCGGACGCCGCTCGAGCGGGCGGTCGAGCTCTACCCTCCGGTCGACGAGCGGCCGGGGCACCCGCTCGACCAGCATCCGCCGCTCGTGGTGCTGCTGGCGGCGCCGCTCGTGCCGCTCGCGGGGGACCCGTACCGGGCGCTGCAGCTCGTGTCGCTGCTCGCGTCGCTGCTGGCGATCGGCGCCGCGGCGTGGTCGGCGGCGCGGGTGTTCGGGCGGGAGCTCGCGCTCCCGGCGGCGGCGCTGGTCGCGTCGTCGTACGTGCTGATCGACTTCGCCGGAAACGGATCGATCTACGCCTTGCAGACGCTGCTCGTCCTGTTGCTGCCGGGGGTCGCGACGCTCCGGGGCGGGGCGTTCGTGGCCGGCGGCGTCTGCGCGCTCGCGTGGCTGACGAACTACCAGGCGGCGGTCTACGCGGTCGCGGTCGGACTGGCGCCGCTGGTGGCGCGGGGTCGGCGGGGGATCGGCGCGGCGGCGGCGGCGGCGTTCGGGTTCGCGGTGGTGGCGGCGCCGTGGTGGGGACGGAACCTGCTGCTGTTCGGCGACCCGTTCTTCTCGGTCAACCCGCTCTACCTCCGCGCGAGGTTCGGGGGCGTGCCGGGCCTCGTCGAGGAAGGGGGAGTCCTCCGCCTCGTGATGGAGGGGCCGGCGCTCGGGACGCTGGCGACGGCGTTCGTGCAGAACCTGATCGTCAACGTCCGGTTCGTCGCGACGCAGACGCCGCTCTGGCTCGGGCCGCTCCTCCTCGCGGGCGTCGCCGGGGCGGTCGCCGCCGTCCGGCGGGGGCGCGAGCGCGCGGAGTGGGCGCCGGTGCTGCTGCTCCTCCTCCCGGCGCTCCACCTCGCGACGATGCTGGTCTGGCCGGCGTGCAAGTTCCGGTACGTCGCGCCGCTCGCCGCGCTGGCGGTCCTCCCCGCGCTCGGGTGGCTCCGGGAGCGGGGGGCGTCCTCGAGGCTCGTGAAGGGGGCGGTCGGCGCCGTCGCGTTCGTCGTCCTGGCGGTGGCGGTCGAACGGCTGCTGCGAGGCGGGGCGCGGGACGGGGCGGTCGTGCTGGCGCTCCTCGGTCTCCTCGCCTGGTCGATGGGCGGGGCGCGCCGGGCGGTCGGGCTGTTCGTGGCGCTCCAGGTCGGGCTCGTGGTCGCGTCCGCGCCGACGCTCTCCACCTATTACGACGGGATCGTGGTCGCCGACGTCTTCGGCCGGCGGGACGCGGAGGCGGCGGACCGGGCGCGGCAGCGCGACCTCGCGGCGCTCGCGGAGCGGCTCGCCCTCCCGCCCGGGACGGCGGTGGTCGGGGACGTCGAGCTCGCGAGCCATCTCGGGCCGGGGGTGAGGGTCGTCCAGCCGCCCCCGTTCGACGATCCGGCGATCCGGGCGCGGGTCTGGGAGCACCTCCGAGGGCGGTACGGGGAGCTCCGGGCGCTGGTGGAGCGCGACGAGGCGGGGGAGGCGGAGCGGGCGCTCCGGGGCGTGGTCCGCCTGGAGGAGGCGCCGGAGGCGACGGAGGGGGCGTTCGCCCTGTTCCGTCTCCTCCCCTGAGCCGGCCCGACCTTGCTTTCGGTCGGAGGCAGGGATAGGGTGGTGCGCCCTTTGCATCCGAACCGCGAGTGCACGGACGGGGAGACGCCGTCCGCATTCGTGATCCCCGCTCACAGGTCCGTTCAGGGAAACCCGTTACATGGCGACCGCCCTCTCCGTCTTCGCTTTCGTCGTGGCCCTCGCGGCCATCGGCTACGCCGTCCTGCTCTTCACCGACATCATGCAGAAGCCGGACGGCGACGAGAACATGCGGCGCATCGCCGGCCACATCCAGACCGGCGCGCGGGCGTTCCTGATGACCGAGTACAAGATCCTCGCGATCTTCGTGGTGCTCGTCGCGTTCATCCTCGTCTTCGCCGGCGAGAAGCACACCGCGATCGCGTTCGTGACCGGCGCGGTTTTCTCGGGGATCGCCGGGTACTTCGGGATGCACACGGCGACGCGCTCGGCGGTCCGGACGACCGAGCAGGCGAAGACGGGGCTCGGCCCGGCGCTCCAGATCGCGTTCCAGAGCGGCCTGGTCATGGGGCTGACCGTGGTCGGGCTCGGCCTCGCGGGGGTCTGCATCTTCTTCTGGGCGTTCCCCGATCCGAACACGATCTTCGGCTACTCGTTCGGCGCCTCGTCGATCGCGCTCTTCGCGCGCGTCGGCGGCGGCATCTACACCAAGGCGGCGGACGTCGGCGCGGACCTCGTCGGCAAGGTCG
>JAUIEL010000793.1 GCA_030428825.1 bacterium | reverse complement strand
GAACTCGAACGACCAGGGCGCCTCGACCTCGTCCGGGACGTCGTTCACCCGGAGCACGATCGGCTCGCGCGTCCCCGTCGGCTTCACCAGCGCGCTCGCCGAGTCGAGGACGAGCGGGTCGTACCGGACCAGGAACGCCCACGTCTCGCCCGTCGTCGGCGGCGCGGGGAGGGGGATCGTGAAGGTGCCGTCGCGCGCGCTGACCGACGTCCCGCCGATCACCGGCCGCCCCTTGCCGGACCGATCGAGCGAGCGCGCCTCGACCTCGAGCCCCTCGAGCGGGCGGCCGGCCGGGTCGATCACCCGTCCCGAGACGGCGACCGGCGGCCCGTCGGGGGCGGCGGTCCGGTCGAGCGCGTCGGCCGCGGCGCGCGGCGGCTCTTCCGTGAGGACGACGATCTCCTCGGTCTCGCCGAACGGGACGACCTCCTCCCGCACGAGGCCGGCCGGGTCTCCGTCGGACGCCGCGACGGAGGCGACGCGCGCGGGCGGGTGGACCTCGCCGGGGCGGCCGACCGAAGACGGCTCGTCGTCGCCGAGGGCGGCGAGGCCGATCGCGGAGCCGAGGAAGAGCGCGGCGACGACGGACGGGACGCCGACGCCGACGGCGGTGACCCCCTTCGCGGCGAGGAGGCGCGGCGCGAGGGCCGCGGGGACCGGCGTCTCGCCCAGCCCGGAGAGCGTCGACTCGAGGGCGTGCGCGTCGGCGGCGAGCGCGGCGAGGCCGGCGCCGGTGAGCGCGCGGCGGAGGCGGTCGAGCCCGCGGCGGACGCGGTCGTGCGCGTGCGACGCCGAGCACGCGAGCGCCTCGCCGATCTGCGCGAACGTCAGCCCGTCCTGGTAGCGGAGCGCGACCGCGGTCCGGAGCTCGTCCGGCAGGTCGACGAGCCCGCGGGCGAGCGCCGCCTCCTCCTCGGTCCGCGTGGCCGACACGTCCGGGGGCGCCCCCGCCTCGGGCCGCCAGCGGGCGTCGGGGGACCGCTCGCGCCGTCGCCGCGCCCCCTCGCCGCGGATGCGCATCAGCGCGAGCTTCACCGCCTTCCAGCGGAGCACCCGCCCCGGGTCGTCGGCGGCCCGGAGGCCCGGCACGTCGCGGAGCGCGTCGAGGAACACCTCCTGCGTCACCTCCATCGCGTCGTCGACGTCCCGCAGCACCCGGTGCGCGGCGCGGTAGACGGCGGCGTGGTGGGCGCGGACCCAGGCTTCGTACGTGGCGCGGTCGGACATCGGCGGTCTCCCGAGAGGCGAGTGCGGCGAGCGTTCGCCGTCCGGGGTGCAGGCGATCGGGAGTCGTTCGGGAGATTCTGACGGTTTTCGCGGCCGCGGTGGGGCGGAGGGCGGATTTCCGAATCCGTTCGCCACCGCGCCGACACGGATGCGCCCGAAACCTCCTTGTCGAACCGAGGGAGAGAGACTCCATGGGCCGATCCAGATCCGGGGCGCCGGGCCCCCGCACCTTCCTCTCGCGCGCCGCCGGCGTCGCGTTCCTCGCGGCCGCCGTCCTCGTGGCCGGCGCCGCACCCCGCGCGAACGCGGGGGTGGTCGTCTCCGGACAGGTCGTCGACGCGTCGTCCGGCGCCGCGGTCGTCGGCGCGTGGGTCGCGATCGGCGAGACCGTCGACGACGACGGCGACGGCGTGCGGACCGCGGCGCACGCGTTCAGCGACGCGACGGGCGGATATTCGATGGTCCTCCCGTCCTCGACCGACGTCTGGAACGTCGCGGTGCACGCGCCGGGGTACGTCAACCTCGGCCGGACGGTCGCCGAGGCGGTCCTGGCCGGGACCCACACGCTGGAGCTCACCCCGAGCGCAGCCGGCGTCGCGTACTGGGGACGGCTCTCTTCGATCGACGTCCCGAGCGCCTCGCTCGCGGCCGTCGAGGTCCGGGCCCGGGACGTCGGCCCGGACTTCGTCGCGATCACCGACGAGACCGGGCGTTTCGGACTGACCGTCGCCCCGGGCGCGGAGGTCGGACTGCGGCTCCTGTCCGGGGCGTTCCCGGTGACGATCCATGACCTCGAGATCACGAGCGCCGGGACGCCGGCGAACCCGGAGTCGATCGTGGTGAGGGCGACGGTCCCGACGTCGCCGGTCACCGTGGTCGCGACGCTTGCCTCGACCGGCGGGCCCCTCCCCGCGGGGACCGCGGTGCGGGTGTTCGGCGTCGACCCGGACACGGGGGAGATCGTGTTCGACGAGGAGCGGCCGGCGGACGCGGCGGGGATGGTCGCCACCGACTTCGGGGTGGCCGACGGGACGCTCGTCCACGTGGTCGGCGGCGGCGCCTCCGGGTGGGGGCACGCGGTCGGCGTCGGACCGGTCGGGCCGGGCGGGCTCGCGCTGGTCCTGGGCGCCGGGAATGTCGACTCGATTCTGATCCACGACCTGCTGGATCAGCTCGTCGAAGCCCGACGCGCGCAGGTCGTCGATGCGGGCGGTCTCGATGATGCCGGGGCAGATCGCGTTCACGCGGATGCGATGCGCGCCGAGCTCGCCCGACATGGCGGCGGTGAGCGCGTGGATGCCCGCCTTGCTCGCCGCGTAGGCGGCGTTGGCCGGCGGCATCATCTTGCCGCCGATCGACGAGATGTTGACGATCGACCCGCCCTCCCCCTGCTCGATCATGCGGCGCGCGAAGGCGCGGCTCATCAGAAAGCTGCCGTTGAGGTTCACGTCGATCACGCGCCGCCACACGTCGGGGTCGACGTCGACGACCGGCTGACGATCCTGGCGGTCGAGGCCCACACCGACCACGCGCCGTACCCGGTGTGCCCCGACATCACCCCGAACTACCAGCGGCTGGTGGGCCTGCGCATCGGACCGGGCTTCCGCCGCCAGGTGTCCGAACGCCTCGGCGGCGCCGACGGCTGTACCC
>JAUIEL010000792.1 GCA_030428825.1 bacterium | reverse complement strand
GGCCGGTTCAGCTCCTTCAGGGCCGCGTAGAGCGTCGTCGTCTTGCCGGACCCGGTCGGGCCGGTGACGAGGAAGATGCCGTTCGGCCGCCGGATGATCGACCGGAAGCGGGCGTTGTCGCCGGGGTCGAAGCCGAGCTCCTCCAGCGACACGAGCCCGCGCTCCTGGTCGAGGATACGCATGACCATCGTCTCGCCGTGGTTCGACGGGAGGACCGAGGCGCGGATGTCGAGGTCCCGCCCCTGGACCTTCACGCCGATGCGGCCGTCCTGCGGCTTCCGCTTCTCGGCGATGTCCATGCCGGCCATGATCTTCAGGCGGGACAGGAGCGGCGCCGAGAGGTGGTTCGGGTGCGTCGTCCGCTCGACGAGGACGCCGTCGACGCGGTACCGGACGCGGACCCGGTCGGCGAACGGCTCGACGTGGATGTCCGACGCCCGCTCCTCGACCGCCGACTCGACCATCTTCTGCACCAGGCGGATGATCGGCGCGTCGTCGTCGGAGACCGGTCCGCTGCCGGAGACGAGCCCCTCCACCGACTTCCCGTCGTCGCCGACGTCGTACGTCTCGCGGATCTTGGCGCGGAGCGCCGCCGCCGACGCGATCGCGGCCCCGACCGGGCGGTTCAGGAGGAAGCTCAGGTTGTCGAGCTCGAAGACCCGCATCGGGTCGTCGATCGCGACGATCAGCTTCTCCCCCTTCTCGACGATCGGCAGGAACCGGTGCTGTTCGACCAGCTCGCCCGGGACCCGGGCGACCAGCGCGGCGGGGATCTTCCCCTTCCGGAGGTCGACGTACGGGAGCTGGGCCTGCTGGGCGAGCGCCTTGGCGACCTGCTCCTCCTGGCAGAGCCCGAGGGCGAGGAGCGCCTCGCCGAAGCGGGTCTTCTTCCCCTTCTGGTAGTGGAGCGCCTTCGCGACCGCGGGCTCGTCGATGGCGCCCATCTCGAGGAGGATCTGGCCGAGCAGCTTGCGGGTCATGGGCGGGGCGAACTCGAGGGCGGGCGTGGCGATCTGTACCGGAAACGGCGCGCGAGTGTAACGGCCGATCCTCCAGCACGATAGTCCGCCGCTCGCCCGGCGGCGAGCCTCGTCCCTCGGCGTTGACCGGGCGCCCCGGCCTCCTTAACGTCTCCGGGTTCCATGCGGACCTCCGTTCCACTCCTCGCGATCGCCCTCGCCGCGGCCGGCTGCTGCCAGACGCCCGAGCCCGAGGTCGACCTCTCCACGCCGGCGGCGACGATCGAGTCGTTCCACCGCGCGTTCGTCGACGACGACCGCCAGGACGAGTACCGGTGCTTCTCGGACGACGTCCGGAACCGCTTCGGCAACCTCCTCGGCTACTCGATCGCCCGCGAGGTGTTCCGGGCCGAGAACCAGCTCCTCGTCCGGCTGCTCGAGTGGAGCGACCTCGAGGGGCGGCTCGAGACGACCCTCCTCGACGACGGCCTCCACGCGGTCGCCCGGATCGACGCCGGCGCGGACGAGCCGATCCTGGTCGGGATGGCGTACGAGCCGACCTACCTCCTGGTCCATCCGGGCGGCGAGGTGACCGAGGGGTTCGCCCGGCGGGTGAAGGCGGTCTGGCGCGGCAAGGAGGTCCTCGCCGTGCTGAGCGACCCGGTGCTCGGCGAGGAGAAACCGCGCCCGGTGATCCGGGTCGAGATCCGCCCGCGCTGGGTGATCGAGGAGGTCCCGGGGCTGGAGGACGCGCTCGGCCGCGCCGGCGCTCCCGCCCCCGGGCCGCGCCCCTGACGCGGGGGCGACCGGGGCGACCCGGGCGACTCAGAACCGGCCGAGCGACGGATCCGGCGGATCCGCGACCTCGGCGATCGACGACCGACACGAACGGGACGGGAGCGACCATGTCCGAGCAGATGGTGTACTTCTTCGGCGGTGGGAAGGCGGACGGCGACGCGTCGATGAAGACGACGCTCGGCGGCAAGGGGGCGAACCTCGCCGAGATGACCAACCTCGGCATCCCGGTCCCGCCCGGCTTCACCATCACCACGCACGCGTGCGCCCACTTCTCGGCGCACCACGCCTGGCCGGACGGCCTCGAGGCGGAGGTCGACGCCGCGCTGGCGAAGCTCGAGCAGACGTTCGGCAAGCGGTTCGGCGACGCGTCCGACCCGCTGCTCGTCTCCGTCCGCTCGGGGGCGGCGGTCTCGATGCCCGGGATGATGGACACCGTCCTGAACCTCGGGCTCACCCCGGAGAACGTCGCCGGCCTCGCCGCGAAGTCGGACAACCCGCGCTTCGCGTGGGACTCGTACCGCCGGTTCGTGAACATGTTCGGGGACGTCGTCTGCGGCGTCGGCCACGAGCGGTTCGAGCACGTGATGGAGACGCTGAAGGCGGAGAAGGGGGTCGAAAAGGACACCGACCTCGACGCCGCCGCGCTGGAGGAGCTGACCAAGCGGTACCTCGCGCTGTTCGAGGAGGCGACCGGCGAGGCGTTCCCGACCGACCCGCGCGCGCAGCTCCGGCGGGCGATCGACGCCGTCTTCACCTCGTGGGACAACCCGCGGGCGGTGAAGTACCGCCAGCTCCACGACATCCGCGGCCTGACCGGGACGGCGGTGAACGTCCAGGCGATGGTGTTCGGCAACTGGGGCGCGGGGTCGGGGACCGGCGTCTGCTTCACGCGCGACCCGTCGACCGGCGAGAACGTCTTCTACGGCGAGTTCCTCATCAACGCTCAGGGCGAAGACGTCGTCGCCGGAACGCGTACGCCGCTCGAAATCTCGGCCCTCAAGAAGGTCGATCCGAAGAGCTTCGCGGAGTTGTTGGCGATTCGTACCAAGCTCGAGAAGCACTACCGCGACATGCAGGACATCGAGTTCACGATCGAAGCCGGTCGCCTCTACATGCTGCAGTGCCGC
>JAUIEL010000791.1 GCA_030428825.1 bacterium | reverse complement strand
GCCTGGCCAGAGCCCCAGGGAGGAGCTCGCCTCACCGACCCCCGGAAACCACCTCCCCCGTCACCCCATCCCCGAGACGAACTCCCCGACCCCACCTCGACCCTCAGCCGCCCTCCCGGCCGCCGCCGAGGTCGATCTCCAGGTCGTCCCCCGACACTCGCCTCTCCCGCCACGTCTCCGCCTCGTCCCACTTCTCCGCCTTCAGATAGATCTCGATCAGCAGGTCGACCGCGCGCTGCGCGTACGGGCTGTTCGGGCCGTAGCGATCGCGGGCGAAGCCGTACTCCTGCGTGGCGAGCATCGCGGCGTTGTCGTACTGCCCGCCGCGTCGCAGCAGCTTCGCCAGCTCGTGGAAGACGCGCAGCGTGTCGGGGTGGTCGTCGCCGAGCGTCCGGCGGCACCGGTCGAGGTTCTCCATGTAGAGCTGCGCCCCCTCGGTGGCGCGCTTCACGGCGACCAACACGCTGGCGAGGTTGTTCTTCGCCGACAACGACAGCGGATGGTCCGGACCGAACGCGCCGGTCCGGATCTTCACGACCTCCTCCTGCAGCTGGAGCGCCTTCTCGTGGTTCCCGGTCGACCGCTCGAGGATCGCCAGGTTCTGCAGCGTCGTCGCCGTGTCGACGTGGTCCTCCCCGAGGACGCGCCGCCGCGCCGCCAACGCCTGGTCGAGGAGCGTCCGCGCCTCCTCCGGTTCGGCGTCGTACACCAGCACCAGCCCGAGATCCGTGAGCGTCTGGATCGTGTTCGGGTGCTCGTCCCCGAGCGTCCGGCGCGAGAGGCTCAACGCCTCGCGGAACATCCGCTGGGCCTCCGCGTACTCCTTCCGGTCCGCCTTCAGGTTGGCGAGGTTCCGCATCGGCGGCAGGAGGAGGGGGCTCTGCTCGCCGATCACCCGCTTCGACGCGGCGAGCACCTCGTGGAACAGCGCCTCCGCCTCGGCGAACCGCCCCCGCTTGCGGAGGAACTCGCCGAGGTTCTGCTTCGCGAACAACGTCTCCGGGTGCTCCTCGCCGCGCGCCTCCGTCGACCGTTCGACCGCCTCCCGATACAGCTCCCCCGCCTCGTCGAAGTCCCCCTGCGCCAGCAGGACCGACGCCAGGTTCCCGATCGAGCTGATCGTGTTCGGGTGCGACTCGCCGAGCGTGCGACGCCGGACCTCGAGCGTCTCCCGCCAGACCGCCTCGACCTCCGCGTCCTGCCGCAGCGTGAAGAGCGCGGTCCCGAGCAGGTTCATCGTGTCGAGCGTCCGCGGGTGCTCCGCGCCGAGCACCCGGCGGCGCGTGTCGAGCAGGTCTCGCGCGCGACGGACGGCGTCGCGGAAGCGCCCCATCTCGAGCAGCAGGCTCGTCATCGCGTGCCCGGCGGAGAGCGTGTCGGGGTGCTCCGGATCGAGCATCCGGTCGCACGCCTCGAGCACCCGTCGCTGGATCGGCAACGCCTCGTCGTACCGCCCCCACACCCGGTACAGGTACGCGAGCTCCTGGTTCGACGCGATCGTCTCCGGATCGTCCTCGCCGAGCCGCACCTCGCGTCCGGCGCGCGCCGCCTTCAACAGCTCCTCCGCCTCGAGGTACCGCCCCTGCTCCGTGCGGAGCCGCCCCAGCGCCGTGAGCGACGCCCAGACCTTCCGTTCGGACCGAGCCTCCTCCGGGAGCTTCCGCCGCGCCTCGAGCACCTCCACCAGCAGCGGTTCGGCCTCCCGGAACCGCCCCATCAGGGTGTAGAGCGTCCCGAGCAACTCGCGGGCGAGCAGGCGCCGCTCCGAGTCCGCGCCGTCGACGTCGCTCAGCTCGACGGCCCGCAGCAGGTGCGGCGCCGCCTCGTTGAAGCCGCCGAGGCTCGTGTACGTCCGGCCGAGCGTCGTCCGGATCGACGCCTCGATCGCCGGCTGCCCCTCGAACCGATCCTCGATCCGCTCCGACGCGATCCGGAGCACCTGCCGCATCGAGACGTCGATCCCCTGGTCCTCGGGCCGGACCGCGCCGAGCAGGTCGTCGTTCAGGAAGTCGTTCACCGCGTCGGCGACCGCCGCCTCGGTCCGCGCGCGCTCCGCCTCCAGCGCGGCGCGCTCCTCGGCGCGCTTCGCCCGGTCCCGCTCCCGCTCCGCCTCGCCGCGGGCGCGCTCCGCCTCGAAGCGCGCCTCCTCCGACTCCTGCCGGAGCCCCTTCTCCCGCAGCAGCGCCCAGAAGACCGTCCCCGAGATCAGGATCAGCCCGGCCACGCCGATCGTCGCCAGGCGGAGGAGCCGGCCGCGCTTCCGTTCGCGGTCGGCGCGCGCCTCGACCTCGGCGCGCTCGGCGCGGCGGACGTCGAGGTTCTCCAGGCGCGTCGCCAGCTCGGCCGCGCTCTTCAGCCGGCGGCGCGGATCCCCGTCGACCGCCGCCGCGACGTCCTCGGCGATCAACGGGTCGTCGACGTCCCGCTCCCAACCCGGCGCGAGCGGGCGCGACAGGTCGCCGACCGTCACCTGGTACAGCAGGACGCCGAGCGCGTAGACGTCCCCCTCCAGCGTGAACGGCTTCCCGGCGAGCGTCTCCGGCGGGGCGTACATCCGCGTGCCGGACATCATCGTGCCGCCCGAGATCGCGACGTCGAGCGACTCGGTGAACCCCTCCATCGTGACGTCGCCGGCCGGGCTCGCCCCCTCCGCCAGGGCCGCGATCCCGAAGTCGGCGAGGCGCGGGAGCGGCCGGCCGTCCTGGGCGAGCGTGATGAGGATGTTGCTCGGCTTGATGTCCTTGTGGAGGATCCCGACCGAGTGCGCGGCCGCGACCGCCTCCGCGACCCGCGCCACCAGATCGATCCGCGTCGCGCGGCCGACCTGGTCGAGGCCGCCCCGCTTCTCGGCCCACCCCTTCATGTCCCCCTGCTCGGTGAACTCGCTCTC
>JAUIEL010000790.1 GCA_030428825.1 bacterium | reverse complement strand
TCCACCGTTGGACGCAAACGGCCCGGGGAGGCCGGAATCGAAGTCTGACCCACGCAGGGTAGCAAACGAACGGATGCTCGCAACGGGCGTTCCAAGGTGTGGGCCGAGCCTCCCGGGGCACGAAAACGCGGGCCGGAGGCCGTTCGCGACGGATCGGTGTAAGGGACAGGGGGGAGCGGGATTGCAGTTCCGGTAACGCCGTTACCCCGGCGTGACCTCGCGATCCGACCGACCCCGCTCCCGACCGCTCCGCGCCGGAGGTCCGCATGTCGCCCAACCCCTCTCCTCCGGGCCGCCCCGAGCCGCTCGACCGCCTGAAGGACGCCCACCCGGTGAGGGCCGGACTGGTGGGGGAGTCGGCGGTGACCCGACGGCTGCTCCGGCGGATCCGGCGCCTCGCGCGGGCGGACCTCCCGGTCCTCGTCCGAGGAGAGATCGGCGCCGGCAAGGTGAACGTCGCCCGGGCCCTCCACCTGAACTCGGCGCACTCCGGCGGTCCGTTGGTGATCGAGGTCGGGGCGGCGTTCCGGGACCCGCTCGCGGCCCGGCTGCTGTTCGGGCACCAGCGCGGGGCGTTCACCGGCGCGATCACCAGCGTCCCCGGGCTGCTGGACGAGGCGAACGGGGGGACGTTCTTCCTCGACGAGATCGCCGACGCCCCGCTGGAGGCCCAGGCCTGGCTCTGCCGCGCGTTCTCCGGGCTCGAGTACCGTCCGCTCGGCGCCGTGCGCGCGCGGCGCTCGCGCTTCCGCCTCGTCACGTCGACCTCGCACGACCTCCGCGCGCTCGTGTCGACCGGGAGGTTCCGTCGGGATCTCTACTTCCGGATCCGCGGCGCGGTCGTCGACGTCCCGCCGCTCCGGCAGCGGACGGGCGACCTCCCGGAGATCGCCGCGCGGATCCTGGAGGAGGACGCTCGCCGCCGGCAGGTCCCGCCCCGACGCCTCTCGGAGGCCGGGCGGAGGGCGCTGCTGGAGTACGCGTGGCCCGGAAACGTCCGGGAGCTGACGCACGAACTCCTGCAAGCCGCCGCGCTCTGCGACGACGACGAGCCGATCGGGCCGGATCGGTTCCAGTTCGTCGCCGAGCCGCCGCCGGACGACCCGCCGCCACCCGCCCGCTCGGCGCCGCTCCGGAGGGCGCTGGGGGAGGTGGAGCGGAGGGCGATCGACGAGGCGCTCCGGCTGGCGGGCGGCAACAAGGCGGAGGCGGCGCGACGGCTCGGGATGACCCGGCGGACGCTCTACCGCCGGCTGGCGGCGATGGGGGAGGCGGAGCGGGCGCCGTGAGATCTCCCCGCCGAGACGGACGAGGGGCGGCCCGCCGCCACGGACCGCCCCCGCCGGGTGTCGGGGCGAACCCGACGCTCGCGCGCCGGATCCGTCCGATTCGGATCCGTCCGATTCGGATCCGTCCGATTCGGATCCGTCCGATTCGGATCCGTCCGATTCGGATCCGTCAGATTCGGACCGCGGCGAGCTGCTCGACGCGGAAGTCGACGGAGACCTCCTCCTCGACGTTGATCACCTTGCCGACACCCTTGCTCTCGTTGAACAGGATCGCGCCCTCGACGCGCTTCCCGTCGCGGAACTCGACGCTGACCTTCTCTTCACGGGTCGCCGCCCGGAGGTTGGAGATGATTTCGAAGTTCAATTCGGCCTCCACCACCACGGAGTGTGTTCGGATCGAATCAATATACCTACGGCTTGTGCCCTGTCCAGGGCGAACCGGGGGACGAGGATTCGTCTCGTCGCGGTTTCGGGGGTTCCGCCCTCGAAGCGGCCGAAACCCTCGTTAGAATCGCGATTTCGGCCGCTCCTCCCGAAACACGGGACGTTGGAGGGTTCATTCTCCGACGAGATTCGCGGACCGAGGCGAATCGGGCAGTTTAGCCGGTCGAGGCTCTCCAGGGCAAGGGATGACGGAACGAACGGGTGTCTGGCTGGTGGGGGCCCTGGGCGGGCTCGCCACCACGGTCGTCGTCGGGGCCCGGGCGATCGCCCGCGGTCTCGACCCCGGCGGGGGGGTCGCGACGCTCGGCGCGGCGTTCGCAGGGCTCGACCTCGCCCCCCTGGACGGACTCGTCTTCGGGGGGCACGACGTCCGGACCGAGTCCCTCGCCGACAGCGCCGCCCAGATCGGGCGGGAGAACGGGTCGCTCCGTCCCGAGATCCTCGACGCCGTCCGGGAGGACCTCGACGCCATCGACGCCCGCCGACGGCCCGGCGTCGCGCTGAACGGCGGCGCGGCGATCGACGCGCTGGTCGAGGACGGGGGGACCGTCCCGGCCGCGAGCGTGG
The DNA here is from genome assembly GCA_030428825.1 of bacterium. Lineage (GTDB taxonomy): Bacteria > Planctomycetota > B15-G4 > B15-G4 > JADJEK01 > JAUIEL01. The sequence goes on along the minus strand of JAUIEL010000790.1, from coordinate 594 downwards.
CCGACCTGGTGGGGCGGGTCCGGGCCGACCTGGCGGCGTTCCGGGAGGCCGAGCGGCTCGACCGCCTGATCGTCGTCAACCTGGCGTCGACCGAGCCCCCCGCCGGGGCCCGGCCCGAGCTCGAGACCCTCGACGCGTTCGAGGCGGCCGTCGCCGCCGACGCGCGCGACGCCTTCCGCGCCGGCCAGCTCTACGCCTACGCGGCGATGCTCGAGGGGGCCGCGTACGTCAACTTCACGCCGTCCGACGCGCTCGTGCCGGCGCTCGAGCAGCTCGCCGCGCGAGACGGCCTGCCGTTCATGGGGAGCGACGGGAAGACCGGGGAGACGCTCGTGAAGTCCGCCCTGGCGCCGATGTTCCGCGACCGGGCGCTCCGGGTGCTCACGTGGCAGGGGTACAACATCCTCGGCGATCGGGACGGCCAGGTCCTGTCGGCCGAGGAGAACCTCCGCTCAAAGGTCTCCTCGAAGGACCAGGTCCTGTCGCGGATCCTCGGGTATCCGCTGCACACGCACGTCGGCATCGACTTCGTCCCGTCGCTGAAGGACATGAAGACCGCCTGGGACTTCATCCACTTCCAGGGGTTCCTCGGGT
>JAUIEL010000789.1 GCA_030428825.1 bacterium | reverse complement strand
ACCGAGTTTCATCCCGGAGGAAGAACCATGGCCGAGCTGAACGGCTCCAAGACCCACCAGAACCTGAAGGACGCCTTCGCGGGCGAGTCGCAGGCGAACCGGCGCTACCTCTACTTCGCCAAGCAGGCGGACATCGAGGGGTACCCGGACGTCGGCGGGCTGTTCCGCGACACGGCGGAGGCGGAGACCGGCCACGCGCACGGCCACCTCGACTTCCTGAAGCGGTGCGGCGATCCGGCGACGGACAAGCCGATCGGCGACACCTCGAAGAACCTCGCCGCGGCGGTCGCCGGCGAGACGTACGAGTACACCGAGATGTACCCGGGCATGGCGAAGACCGCGCGCGACGAGGGGCACGCCGACGTCGCCGAGTGGTTCGAGACGCTGGCGAAGGCCGAGAAGTCGCACGCCGGTCGGTTCCAGGGCGCGCTCGACGGGCTCGAGACGCTCTGAGGGGACGCCCCCTCGCGAGCCGACGGCGCGAAGGGGCGGGGCGGCGCCGGTCGCTCCGCCCCTCCGCGTCCGCCGCCGGGGAGGAAGCATGAAGAACGCCGGATATCGGGACGAAGAATTCCTCGACCGCGCCGCGCTCGACGCCGAGCTGACGCGGGTGTTCGAGAAGTGCCACGACTGCCGGCGGTGTCTCCCGCTCTGCCCCTCGTTCCCGTCCCTCTTCGAGGCGATCGACCGGAACGACCTCGAGGCGTCGCGCCTCTCCGCGGACGAGCGCCGCGAGGTGGTCGACCTCTGCTTCGAGTGCAAGCTCTGCTACAACCACTGCCCGTACCACCCGCCGCACGAGTGGGAGATCGACTTCCCGAAGCTGATGACCCGGGCGAAGCTCGTCCAGGCGCGTGAGGAGGGGATCCCGGCCGCCGAGCGGATGGGGATGAAGCAGGACCTCATGGGGACCTGCTCGTGCCTCGCCGCGCCGATCACGAACGCGCTCTGGAAGAACGGCGCGGCGCGGGCGCTGATGGAGAAGGTGACCGGGATCGACCGACGCTGGGTGATGCCGACGTACGAGTCGAAGCCGCTCTCGAAGGCGCTGCGGGGCCGCGCGACGACCGGCGGGGCGGCGGGGAGCGTCCTCCTCTTCTCGACCTGCTTCGTCGAGTACAGCGACGCCCAGACCGGACGCGCCGCGCTGGCGGTCCTCGAGCACAACGACGTCGCGGTCGAGCCGGCGTACCCCGGCTGCTGCGGCGCGCCGTTCCTCCACGGCGGGGACCTCGACGGCGCCCGGAGCTCGGCCGAACGGGTCGTCGCCGCGCTCGCGCCGGGCGTGCGGGCGGGGAAGAAGATCGTGGTGACCGGCCCGACGTGCTCGTACCAGCTGAAGCGGGAGATCCCCGAGCTGCTCGACACCGACGACGCGCGCGCGGTCGGCGAGGCGACGCTGGACGTCTTCGAGTTCCTCTGGACGCTCCGCGGCGGCGGGACCTTGAAGAAGGACTTCCAACGCCCCCTCGGCAAGGTGGCGTACCACCTGCCGTGCCACCTGAAGTCGCAGAACATCGGCTTCCGGTCGATGCAGTTCCTGAAGGGGGCCGGCGCCGAGGTCGAGATGCTCGACGCCTGCTCGGGGGTCGACGGAACCTGGGGGATGAAGAAGCGGTTCTACGACGCGAGCCTCGAGATCGCGCGGCCGCTCCTCGACGCGGTGAAGGAGGCGCGCCCGGACCGGGTCGCCACCGACTGTCCCCTGTCGGCGTTGCGCATCCTCGAGGGGACCGGCCGCGAGCCGGTCCACCCGATCGTGCTCCTCGCCGAGGCGTACGGCCTCTCCGTCGACGCCTGACCCCTGAGCGGAACGACGACGCCGGAGCGGAACCGATGAAGAAGCTGACCCTCGACGACGTGCTCGACCTGACGGCCTACGAGAAGGCCCGTCCCGAGCGGCTCGCCCGGATCATCGAGCGGAAGCGGCCGCGGCGCGTCGCCGTCGGGGACGAGCTGACGTTCGTGTTCGAGAACCGGGAGACCGCGCTGTTCCAGATCCAGGAGATGCTGCGGGCCGAACGGATCGTCGACGACGCGAAGGTCCAGGCGGAGGTCGACGTCTACAACGAGTTCGTCCCGGAGGAAGACGAGCTCCGCGCGACCCTGATGATCGAGATCGCCGACCGGGGACGCGTCCGGGAGACGCTCGACCGGCTCGTCGGCATCGACGAGCACGTCTCGCTGGTCGTCGAGGGCCGGGGCGTCGCCGCGACGTTCGACCCGAAGCAGTTCGAGGAGGACCGCATCTCCGCGGTGCAGTACGTCCGGTTCCCGCTCGGGAGCGAGCTCGCCGAGCGGTTCCGCGACCCCGAGGTCGAGGCCGTCCTCCGCGTCGACCATCCGCACTACCGGGCGGAGACCCGCCTCGACGGAGAGACCCGGCGGTCCCTGATCGCCGACCTCGAGCCGTCCGCTCGACCGAGTCCGCGAGACCGGTGACGACCTGACGAAGAGTTCCGACGAAACGACCTGACACGCGATCCGCGAAGGAAGGAAGACCATGGCCGACATCACCCTCAAGGGGAACCCGTTCCACACCTGCGGGGAGCTCCCCGCCGTCGGCGCCGAGGCGCCGGACTGCGAGCTGATCAAGGGAGACCTCTCGGTGGAGAAGCTCTCGGCGATCGCCGGGACCAGGGTCCTGAACATCTTCCCGAGCATCGACACGCCGGTCTGCGCGACGTCGGTCCGGACGTTCAACGAGCGGGCCGCGGCCGTCGACGGCGTCACGGTCGTCAACGTCTCGATGGACCTCCCGTTCGCGCAGGGTCGCTTCTGCGCGGCCGAGGGGATCGAGGGGGTCGAGAACCGCTCGGCGTTCCGCTCCGAGTTCGCCGACGCGTACGGCGTCCGGATCACCGACGGCCCCCTCGCCGGGCTCTGCGCCCGCGCGAT
>JAUIEL010000788.1 GCA_030428825.1 bacterium | reverse complement strand
CGAGGGCGTCCTTCCGGAGCGCGCGGCCGAGGTCGGTCAGGACGAACCCGCGCCCGGGCTCCTCGTCGAGCAGGCCGAGGCCGGCGAGGATCCGGAGGAGCCGCTCGAGGGTGTCCGCGTCGACGGAGAGCGCGTCCGCGAGCGATCGCGCGTCCCGCGGCGCGCGGTCGAGGTGGTCGGCGACGCCGAGCGCGGCGGCGGTCGAGACCGCCTGCGCGCGCGCCTTTCCGGCCAGCAGGTCGAGGAGGGCGGCGGCGTGCGCGTCCGGGCCGCCGTCGTTCACGCCGCCGAGCCCTGGGCCAGCAGCTCGAGCGCCTCGGCGCCGCGCTCGTGGCGGACCGGGTGGCCGAGCGACCGCTCGACGTCGCGGGAGATCGGGGTGAGCCGGTGCCGGCGCGTCAGGCCGCGCAGGCGCTCCGCGTCCAGCCGTTCGGGCGGGATCGCGAGACCCCACCGCTCGAACTCGACGCGGTCGAGGATCGCGCGCGCGTCGTCCGGGCCGACCTCCTGGATGACGCGAACGACCATCTCGACCGCGATCTCCTCCGCCTCGGCGACGCGGCTCTGCATCGACGCGAGCGTCTCCTCCGGGGTCCAGCGCTCCCGCAGGGCGACGTGCGTGTCGACGAGGACCGAGGGGAAGGCGGGGAGCGCCATGAACTTCCGCTCGGGCGTCGCCTCCGGGCGGACCTCGGCCCACGCCCGGAAGAGGGCCTGCATCCGGTTCGAGAGCTCGACGAACCGCCGTCCGACCACGCCGTACGGCGCGTGCTCGGACGACGGCAGCCGGTAGATCTCCTGCCGGAGGTACTGGGCGGTGAAGCTCCAGTACGTGAAGTTGTCCCAGTACACCTTCGCCGACATCGCGCGGCCGTGGCCGTAGACCGGCGCCGCCCGCCGGAAGATGTCGGTCGCGCCGGCGCAGAGCGACTTGTACTGCGCGTTCAGCAGCGAGGCCCGCTCGGCGAGGTCCCGGCCGTCACGGTCGGCGCGCATCATCTCGACGGTGAACGCGTTCGCGAAGGCGATGAAGTCGGAGCCCGGGCTGTAGAGCGGGTCGACGAACGCGCCCGCCTCGCCGACGATCGCCCAGCGGTCCTTCGACCAGGCGCGCGAGACCGCGTGGCTGTACCCCTTGAGGCAGAGGAAGTCCATCACGCGGTGACGGCGCACGGCGCGGGCGAGGACCGGCTCGTGCTCGTCGAGGAACGCCGTCACCGCGTCGAGCGAGCGGACGACCTCGAAGCCGTGCTCCTCGTCGTGGACGACCAGCCCGATGCTCGTGTTGCCGGTCGAGAGCGGGATCACCCACGCCCAGTAACCGGCCCCCATGAAGTGGTTCGTCGAGCGCCAACGGTCGTCGCGGCACGGCCGCTCGTGCCACTCGGTCGCCGTGGCGGGGACGAGGTCGTTGACGTCGAGCTTCCCCTCGATCCGGAACCACCCCGCGTTCGCGGGGTGTCGCGACCCGCGCGTCAGCTTCAGCTGCTTCCGGAGGAGCGCGGCGCGCCCCGTCGCGTCGACGACCCAGCGGGCGACCAGGGTCCGCTCGGCGCCGTCCTTCGCGATCGTCACCTCGTGTGGGGTCTCCCCCTCGCCGAGCCGGATCGCGCGGACTCGCGTCCCCTCGAGCATCCGGACCCCGTCCGCCTCGTCGAAGGCGCGCAGGTCCTCCTCCAACCGCCCCCGGTCGAGCTGGTACGACCGGACGATCGGCTCGGCGCACGGCCCGATCTCCGTCCGGTCCTCGACGGGGAGGCGTCCGCCGCCCGGGAAGAACCGGAGGCCGAGCTTCACGAGGTGCCGGTCGAGCAGGTACGACTCCAGCCCGAGCGACTCGAAGTACTGCGACCCGACCTCGACGCTCGACTCGCCGACCTTGTGGCAGGCGTCCTTCAGCGGGCGCGCGGTCCGCTCGACCACGGCGACCGACCCGTCGGGGAACTCGCGCCGGAGCTGGCGCGCGAGGAGCAGCCCGGCGAGGCCGCCTCCGCAGATCACGACGTCGAACTCCTCGGACGGGGCGTCTCGCATGCGGGCTCCGGGTTTGGGGTGCGCGGAGCGCCTCAATATACTCGTCTCTCGGCGAACACCGAGTCGACCGGGGACTCCCGACTCGAAACCGGGAAACGATGAACTCCACTCCTCCTCGCGCCCTTGCCCGTGCCCGGCGAAGCGGCGCGCGGGAGACCGGGAGAGCGGGCGCCCGTCTCCGGCGCCCGAGGCTCGAGGTCTCGGACGAGGCGGTCGGCTCGTGACCGCGCACGACGTCTGGCGGCGGCTCCGGAAGGCCCGAGTGATCGGAACCGTCGCCGCGTACACCATCCTCTCGCCGGCGGGGTACCTCTTCTTCGCCCTGCTCCTCCATCTCGGCACGCGCGACCCGACGCGCCGGGCGCGGCGGCTGCAGCGGACGACGGCGTTCGCCTACCGCTTCATGCACGACTGGCTCCGGATCACGCGGATCGCCCGGTTCGACCACCGGACGGCGCTCGCGGAGCCGCCGGTCGGGCCGTGCGTGGTCGTGGCGAACCACCCCACGTTGATGGACGTGACGGCGCTGACGGCGGTCCTCGGCGGCGGTTCGACGGTGGCGAAGCCGGCGCTCTACCGCCGACCGATGATCCACCCGCTCATGGTCGGGGCCGGCCACGTCGAGGGGCACGGCGACGACCCCCTCGGCGCGGCGCGGGTGGTCGACGAGGCGGTCGACCGGCTGGGGCGGGGGCTCTCCGTCGTCATGTTCCCGGAGGGGACGCGCTCGCCGCCCGGGGAGCTCCTCCCGTTCGGCCGGGCGGCGTTCGAGATCGCGTGCCGGGCCCGGGTCCCCGTCGTCTCGATCGGGATCCGCTGCGAGCCGGTCTGGCTGTCGAAAGAGGTCCCCCTGTTCGACCCGCCG
>JAUIEL010000787.1 GCA_030428825.1 bacterium | reverse complement strand
CGGGATGACGCCGTTCAGCAGCGTGAAGTTCCCCGTGCCGTCGTTGATGTAGAGGCGCTGCGGCGTGGAGCGGCCGTCGAGCACCATGTCGAGGTCGAAGTCGTTGTCGATGTCGACCGCGGTGACGTTCTGCTGCGACGACTTCGTGGTCTGCGGGATGTTCGTCGTGCTCACCTCGAAGAAGGTGCCGGTCCCGTCGTTCTCGAACAGGCGCATCCGGCCGTTGCTGCCGAGGCTGGTGCCGGTGTTGTCGCAGACCGCGAGGTCACGGTCGCCGTCGTTGTCCATGTCGAACGCGTTGGCGCCCCACGAGTTGATGTTGATCGTGGTGAACTTCGCCGCCGTGACGTCGGTGAAGTTGCCGGTGCCGTCGTTCTCGAGCAGCTTCTGGCTCTGGCCGAACGCGACCGACACGAAGACGTCGAGGTCGCCGTCGTTCTCCATGTCGAACGCGATCGCCCCCTTCGCGTTCAGCGTCATCCCGGCCGGGAGGCGCGTCGACGCCTGGTCCTGGAACACGGGGTTCCCCCCGGAGGTGCCGGTGTTGATCAGCAGCGACGGGAGCTGCTTCGTCCCGGCGGAACCGAAGCCGTTGCCGTTCGAAACGAAGACGTCGAGGTCGCCGTCCCCGTCCGCGTCGAACGTCATGACGCCCGACGTCCAGATGTTCGGGCCCGGGATCACCCCGGCCTGCTGGTTGAACTGGCCGAACGAGGCCGGGGCGGCGGTGGCGGCGAGGGCCGCGGCGAGGACGAATCGGGTTCCCAGGTGCATGGACGTGCGCCTTTCCAAGGGTTCGGGGATCGTGGGTTCCGGACGGGGAGAGCGCCCCGGGCAGCGAGGAGGGGCGGTGATTCCTGGTTCGGGCTCGAAAGGGGTGCGATCCGGACGCGGTGGTCCCGCTCCGATGCGGGGGCCGGACCGGCAGGGCTTGTCCAGGGATCATACCACCGCCTCCGGCCCGAGGGGACCCGTCATTCTCCCCCCGGCGCGGGGCGTCCCGCGCCGCCTCGAGCGGTGGTCAGGGCCCCTTCTCGACGAGCTCCTGGAGACGGATGTACTGCTCCTGGCTCTTGGCCTGGAACATCCCCCGGGAGAGGCGGAAGACGGCCCGCCAGATCAGCCCCTTCGCCCGCATCTCGTTCGTCGCGACGAGGCGCGTCCCCGCCCCCTCCGGCTCGAGCCGGACCTCCGTGTGGCCGAGCATCGGCTCGGCGTCGAGGTCGAACGCGAACCGACGGTTCGGCTCGACGGCCGTGACGGTCTCGAGGACCTCGATCTCCTCGCCGCCCTCCAGGAAGACGAGCTTCCACCGGCTCCCGACCTGGAGGTGCTCGCCGGAGAGGTTCTCGATCCGTTCGAGGCCGCTCATCCAGGACTTCGCCCGGGCGGGGTCGGAGAAGACGGCCCAGACCTGCTCCGGTGGCCGGTCGATGACGATCTCGTTCCGGTACTCGATCGAATCGCTGGCGAGGCCGAGGCCGAGGAAGCCGACGAGGAACACCGCGATCAGGCCGAGCAGGACGAGCGGGAACTTCTTCACGGCGGCTCCGGGGGCGGCGGCGGCCGACGTCGGGCCGACCTTTATCGAGCGGGTTCCGCAGTCTAGAACCATGGGCTCCTCGCGTCCTCCTTCCCCCTTCTCGTCTCGGAGCATCCGACCATGACCACGAGAGCCTGGGCCGCTCGGGCGGCCGACCGTCCGCTGGCGCCTTTCTCGTTGACCCGCCGCGACCTCGGACCGACCGACGTCGCGCTCGACATCCTCTATTGCGGCGTCTGCCACAGCGACCTGCACCAGGCCCGCGACGAGTGGAAGAACACCGTCTACCCGTGCGTCCCGGGGCACGAGATCGTCGGCCGCGTGACCGCGGTCGGCGCGGAGGTGAGCCGGTTCGCCGCCGGCGACCACGCGGCGGTCGGGTGCATGGTCGACTCGTGCCGGACCTGCGCGTCGTGCGAGCGCGGGGAGGAGCAGTACTGCGAGGCGACGCCGGTGATGACGTACAACGGCGAGGACCGGCACCTCGGGGGGACGACGTTCGGCGGCTACTCCGAGCGCGTCGTCGTCGACGAGGCGTTCGCGCTCCGGCTCGCCGCGCCGTCCGACCCGAAGGAGCTCGCCGCGGTGGCGCCGCTCGTCTGCGCGGGGATCACGACCTGGGCGCCGCTGAAGCGCCACGACGTCGGCCCGGGCACGAAGGTCGGCGTGGTGGGGCTCGGCGGGCTCGGCCACATGGCCGTGAAGTTCGCCTCGGCGCTCGGGGCCCACGTCGTGGTCCTGACGACCTCGCCGGGGAAGGCGGACGCGGCGCGCGCGCTCGGCGCCCACGAGGTCGTGGTGTCGACCGACGCGGCGGCGATGGAGGAGCGGGCGGGGACGCTCGACTTCGTGCTCGACACGGTGTCGGCGCGGCACGACGTGAACGCCGGCCTGAACCTCCTGCGGCTCGACGGCACGTACTGCCTGGTCGGAGCGCCGGAGGACCCCCTGCCGGTCGAGGCGTTCCAGCTCATCAACCCGCGGCGCCGCTTCGTCGGGTCGTTGATCGGCGGCGTCGCCGAGACCCAGGAGATGCTCGACTTCTGCGCCGAGCGCGGCATCACCGCCGACGTCGAGGTGATCCCGATCCAGGAGATCGAGGCGGCGTACGCGCGGATGCTGAAGGGGGACGTGCGGTACCGGTTCGTGATCGATCTGGCGTCCCTGCGGGAGGAGGCGCCGGCGTGACGGCGCGGGCCGGCGCGCCGGCGACGGTCCCGCTCGACCGCTCGCCGGCGCGCCGCGCGCCCGTCACTCGCCGATCCGGACCTCGATCCCGTTCGTCATCGTCGCGCCCTGCGGCCCGCCCGGGTCGGCGAACGTCGCCTGCAGGTAGAGGACCGCGCCGGGGAACCCGTT
>JAUIEL010000786.1 GCA_030428825.1 bacterium | reverse complement strand
CCTGGTGGGATACGCGGGGAGCCACGGACTGATCAGCCTGACCCAGTTCCCCGACGTGAAGAGGGTCGTCCTCGACACGAACGGCATCGAGGCCTCCTACGACAGCTTCCGATTCGACTCGACGGTCGCGTACACCCGAACGTACGGCGCGGGCGTTCCCGGCGCGCTCGGCCATCCTCCGCTCCTCCACCCGCTCTCCCCGCCGGTCGTCGGCACGTCGGTGGCGATCGACTGCATCAGCTCCGTCCCGGTGCAGACGGTCGGCCTGCTGATCGCGGGGAAGAAGGAGGCCTCGATTCCGGCGCTCGGCGGCACGGTCCTGGCCAGCATCGACGTGGTCGAGATGGTGCCGATCTTCCCGCCCGAGTGGTCCGTCCCGAACACGTTCGTGAAGCCGATCCCGTCCTCCGTGCCGTTCCTCGACCAGTCGATCTACACGCAGATGATCGTCGCCGATCCGGTCGGACCGGCGGGATTCGCGTTCAGCCAGGGCCTGGAACTGCACTTCGGCGAGTGACGGGAGGCGGGGGGGCGGAGGCGGCCGCGGAGTCGCCCGCCCCGCCGTCAACATTCGCCGGCGGAGTCGCCGGCCGGGCGGATCCAGAGCCGGCATCGCGTCCGGCCCTCGTCGCCCTGCGGGTCGTCCCAGTCCCGCTCCCACGAACGCCAGGGCGGGGCGTCGAGCCGGGCGAGGCGGCCGAGGTCGGCGAAGTCGGCGTCCATCGGCGCGTCGCGGGTGTCGAACCCGAGGAGGAGGAAGCCGACGACGGCCGCGTCGGCGGGAGCGAGCCACGAGAGCTTCTCCAGGTCGCGCGGGGCGGTGTGCGTCTTCGGGTCGAGGCCCTCCTCCAGCGGGTGGAGGAGGTACGACCGGTAGAGGAACTCGCTCCCCCTCTCGCGCCAGTACCGTTTGAACGCGCCCTTGATCTCGATCCAGGCCGAGCGCCCGTCGCCGAGATCGACGACGAGGTCGCACCTCTTTCGCGGCCGCGAGGGGTACGGCACCTCGGCCGCCGCGGGGAACCCGGCGGACGGGAGCGACTCGGCGAGGCGTCGGGTCCAGTTCGGCTCCGTCTGCGGCCGCCGCTGGTCGGGTCTCGCGTGACCGCCGTACCAGTAGAGGCCGGTCGGGTGACCGTCGCGAACGGTCGTCGCCTCTCGATCCATCCCTTCCAGGCCTTCGAAGATCGCGCGCGCCAGTTCGTCCGTGCGGTCCATGCCCCGCACGATACCTCGCGCCTCCCGCTCCCCGGGTCGGGAGGGCAGTCGTCGGGGAGAACCGGCGCGTTTGGTGCTTGACGTCTCGGCTCGGGATGAGAATGATTCTCAGTTGCGAAACGACGAGCAGGAGCGCGCACCTCATGAGTCCCCCTCCCGGACCCCGGATCTGGAACGTGCCGTGCGGGCTGATGGACGCGGTCCTGGCCCTCGCGTTCGACACCGGCGAGCTCGAGAACCTCTGCGCGAGCACGCGGACGCCGCTCCCCTGCACCTCGAGCGCCCGCCACGCGATGCTGCGCGACGTCGTCCACCAGGCGTGCCATCGCCCGGGCGGCGGGCTGGCCCGGCGGATCGAGCGGACCCTCGACCTCCGGTTCGCGGAGCAGAAGGAGGAGTGTCGGACGCTCGGACTCGTCGAGTACGCGCGGCAGTGGTTCTTCGACGAGCCGCCGCCGACCCGCGGGTTCGCGGGCGCGCTCTGGGCGATCGCGTCGAGCTCCGACCCGGACGCGCCGTCGATCGCCGCGCGGGTCGCCCGGTACGTCACCTTCGAGGCGCTCGACGGCCTCCGCGTGCGCGTCGAGTCCGGCGCGCGCCGCTCCGGTCTCGCGCCGCAGCCGTCCGGCGGATGAGGCGCGCGTGACCCTCGAGGCGCGGGGCGGACCCTTCCGCGCCGCCCGACCCGGAAGACCCGGAAGACCCGGAAGACCCGGAAGACCCAGAAGACCGAGAAGTCCGAATCGAACGAATCGACCGGAACGCCGGGGCGCGGAGTCCCGCGCCGCTCGGTAGGTTCTCTCCCGCTCCGCTCCCGACCCCGAGGATGCAACCGATGTCGAGCCCCGCCCTCTTCCTCCTCGCCGCGCTCTCGATCGCCGCCGACCCGGTGGACGACGTCGCGGGCGAGGTGAACGTCTACTCCTCGCGCCACTACGACACCGACCGCGAGCTCTACCGCGCGTTCGAACAGGAGACCGGCATCGCGGTCCGACTGGTCGAGGCGTCGGGGGACGCGCTGCTGGCCCGCATCCGGAGCGAGGGCGCGAACTCTCCGTGCGACCTGTACGTCACGGTCGACGCCGGCCGGCTGCACGCGGCGGAGGCGGCGGGGCTGTTCCGGCCGCTCCGCTCGGAGCGGCTCGAAGGGCGCGTCCCCGAGCATCTGCGGCACTCGCAGGGGCACTGGTTCGCGCTGACGAAGCGCGCGCGCTGCATCTTCTACGCCCGCTCCGAGGTCCGGCCGGAGGAGCTCTCGACCTACGAGGCGCTCGCCGAGCCGAAGTGGAAGGGGCGCGTCCTGATCCGCTCGTCGTCGAACGTCTACAACCAGTCGCTCGTCGGGTCGCTCCTCGCGAACATCGGGGAGGAGGCGACCGAGGAGTGGGCGCGCGGCCTGGTGGCGAACCTCGCGCGGAAGCCGCAGGGCGGGGACACCGACCAGCTGCGCGCCGTCGCGGCCGGCGAGGGGGACGTCGCCGTCGCCAACAGCTACTACTACGCCAAGCTGATGAAGTCGGACGACCCGGCGGACCGTGAGGTCGTCGAGAAGGTCGGCATCTTCTTCCCGAACCAGGACGGCCGCGGGACCCACGTCAACGTCAGCGGGGCCGGGATCGTGAAGACGGCGAAGAACGAGGAGAACGCGCGCCGCCTGCTCGAGTTCCTCCTGTCCGACGCGTCCCAGCGGATGCTC
>JAUIEL010000785.1 GCA_030428825.1 bacterium | reverse complement strand
CAACTACACCAACTGCGATTCGCTGCTGATCGGCGACAAGTGCGGTGCGCACACCGTGCCCTATATCGAGGCCAAGAACCCCTCGGTGGTGTTCGAGCACGAGGCGACGACCTCGAAGATCTCCGACGACCAGATGTTCTATGCCCGCAGCCGCGGCCTCGACGAAGAGGAGGCGGTCGCGCTGATCGTCAACGGCTTCGTCAAGGTGATCGTCGAGTACGTGCCGCCGCGGACGGAGATCACGTCCCCCGGGGCGGCGGCGTCGATGGCGGCCTGGAGGGACGTGTACGTGCCGCCGCCGTTCGGGTCGACGACGAGGGTCGCGCCGAGCGCGCCTTCGGCGAGCGCGGCGAACAGGAGCAGGGAGCATGATCGTTCGAGTCGCATGGACGGTCTCGCTTTCCGGCCCGCGGGAGTGGGGCGGGCGTTCCCCTCGCGGAGTCCCCCTTCGGGACCCGCGTCGCTCCGCGAAGCGTATCGCGTTCGCCCACCGCCGCCCAGCCGTCGAGTCGACCCTCCCCGGCCCTTGCCCGCGCCGCCCGGGCGACGTATGAAGTCGCGGCATGGCCGCGCTCCGCCCCCTCCTCGCGTCCCTCTCCTCGGTCCTCCTGGCGCTCGCGGTCGGCTGCGCCGCGCCGACGGTCGAGCTGCGCGAGGCGACGATCACGATCGACGCGCGCGGCGTGGAGAGCGGGAAGGCGGTCGAGGTGCTCTGCCTGCTCGTCAACGACCCGACCCTCGTCCCGGAGGAGTGGCGGGCGTCTCCGGGCGGCGGCGAGGGGACGACGCCCCTCGTCCTCGATCGGTGGGTCGACCCGGCGGGGGAGGTCCGGCGCGCGCGGAGGTCGTTCGCGGGCGACGGCGCGGCGCCCCCGCCCCGGGTCGCGAGCGTGTCGTTCCGCGTCGCGCCGCGCGCCCGGCGGACGGTCACGCTCGACACCTACTCCGACTGTCTCGACCTGTTCGTCGCCGCCCGCGCGGTCGGGGCCGAGGAGGGGGCCGTGTTCGGACCGTTCCGGGCCGCGGCGTTCGCCGACCGGACCGTCCGGCTGTCGGGGCGGCGCGGAGAGTACGCGGCGGCGGCGGGCGCCCGCTGAGGGCGCCCGGTCGTCACCACTCCACGGCGAGCGAAGCCGTCGCCGCCGACCGCGGGTCGGCGCGCTCGAGGAGCGACCGGTGGATCGCCTCGACCGATCGTTCGACCGGCCCCTCGAACACGACGTCTCCGTTCGCGACGACGGTGACCGGACGGTCGAGGTCGAGGAGCGCGTCGGAGAGCCGCAGGATCAGCGACCGGCGGTCGTCGGACACGAGGGTGACCGTCTGTCCGTCGACGGCGGCGCGGACGACGTCGCCGCCGGACGCGGTGCCGGGTGGGACGGCGAGCCAGCGGAAGCGGTCGTGGGTCCGCGCGCTCTGGCGCCAGACGACGGTCCCCGGCCACGGGTCGCGGACGTGCGCGGCCATCCACGGGAGCGCCTCGGCGTCGCGGCGCTCCATCCAGTGGCCGAGCCCCTCGTAGACCGTCAGCTCGTGGACGTAGCCGTCCGGGTCGGCGGCCGCGAGCGCGTCGAGCTTCGCGCCCCACTCGACGGCGACCTCGTTCCGCCGGTACGCCGCGTCCTTCCCGCCGACGAAGATCCGGAACGGGAGGTTCCGGAGACCGAGCGGCGACGCGTCGTTCGGGTGGCCGGCCATCATCGACGCCGCGGCGAAGCGGTCCGCCATCCGCGGCGCGAGCTGGTAGACGCCGTCGCCGCCGGCGGAGTAGCCGAGCAGGTGGACGCGGTCGGGGTCGACGCCCTCGAACGCGACGTAGTTCTCGATCAGCCGGTCGAACAGGTCGTCGACGTGCGCCTGGTGCCAGAGGTTCCAGGTGTCGGTCGGCGCGCGCGGGGCGACGACGATCCCCTCCTCCGGTTCGTACAGCCGGATCTGGTTCTCCCACTGGCGGTCGTTCACCTCGGTCGGGGCCCCGCCGCCGCCGTGCATCGAGATCCAGAGCGAGGGACCGTCGGCGGGAGGCTCGCCGAACCGACGTTCGAGCAGGCGCATGGTCCGCCCCGCCGCGACGACGGTCCTCGCCTCGTGCTCGTCGGCGCGCCGCCGTCGGATCTCGGCGAACCGCGCCTCGGCGATCATGGTGACCGCGGCGTCCGCCTCCTCGGCGGTGAGCGCGACGCGCGGGACCGAGAGATGGCGTTCCTCGGTGAGGAGCGAGAGCCACGCGGAGACCATCCGGAGCGCCGCCGATCCACGCTCGAGGTCGTCCCAGACCACGTCGACCGTCACCTCCCCCGGCGCCGCGCCGTCGAGCGGGAGCGAGCGCTCCTCGTCGCCGCGCCGGAGTCGGAGGACGTGCGGGACGCCCGGCCGGAGCCGAATTCGCGGCATGTCGTTCAGATCGGCCGTCCCCGCCCTCGTCTCGACGCGGGCGAGGGCGCGCCCCTCGTCGTCGAGGAGGTCGGCGGTGACGGCGAGCCGGGGGCCGCCGGTCGTCTCGAAGACGCGGAGGGAGACGATCGTCGCGGCGCCGGGCTCGCCGTCCTCGTCCGACTTCCGAAGGGCGGTGTACCGGGCGGTGACGTCGACGCCGGGGACCTCGTGCGACGCGAGGTCCCAGACCATCGGGAACCGGTCGCCGGTTCGCCGCCACGACGTCGCCCAGATCGCGTGCCGCCAGTCGTCCGAGCGCGCCCGGGACGCGTCCCGGACGAACCACGCCCGGTCGAACCCCTTCGGGTCGGGCTCGTCCGCGCCGGTGAAGCGCCACCGCTCGCCGTCCCAGACCTCGACGACGGCCGCGTGGATGCCGTAGGCCGTCGCGCCCCGCGGGGGGCCGAAGTAGGAGGTCGCCTCGAGGCCGGGCTCGGTGCCGGGCTCCACCGCGCCGCGCAGGGGGTTGGCGAGCTGGGCGAG
>JAUIEL010000784.1 GCA_030428825.1 bacterium | reverse complement strand
AACCGCCCGAGCGACAGCTCGACCTCGACCTGGACGGTCCGCTGACCGGGAACGACGATGTCGGCCGGGGCGTTCCGGCCGAAGACGGCGATCGCGGCGAGCACTCCGACGACGACGGACGATCTCCTGCGCATGAGCTCCCTCCTGATCCGGACTCGGACAGGGTAGGGGAGGCGCGGTTCCCGGGGGAGTCGGAGAAACCCGGCGATCGGCGGGCGACCGGCCCGGCCCGTTCACTTCTCCTCGCCGCCCTCGATCAGGATCTTGCCGAAGTCGTTGTCGACGTACGTGTTCGCGCCGACGCCGGACTCGTCGTAGAGGTCGACGTGCTTGTTCTTCTTGCCGACGTTCGCGGTCACCGCGTTCCCGCTCCCCTCGATCTCCATGCCGTTCGTGCCGTTCTTCCGCACCTCGTTCGACTCGACGTCGTTCGAGAATCCGCGGACCCGCACGCCGAACTGCTTCGAGCCGGACACGTCGTTCCCGGAGACCGTGGCCGCGTCGGAGTCGACCTCGAGCCCGCGCACGCACTTCTTCACGCCGTTGCCGGACACGGTCGCGCCCGCGCCGCTGACGTACACCCCCTCCGAGGACTTCAGGAGCTTGTTCCCGGTCACGACCGCGCCGTCGCCGAGCACGACGAACGACTCGTCCCCCTTCGCCTTCTTCACCACGTTGTCCATGACGGTGACGCCGACTCCCTGCACATCGATGGCGAGCCAGGTCTTCACCTTCTTCACCCGGCAGCCGACGACCATGCTCCCGTCCGCGTCGTTCAGGTAGAACCCTTCGTCCACGTTCGTGGCGCGACAATCGACGACGCTGACCTGGTCGACGTCGTTCGAGTAGACGGCCGGACCGCCCTTCAACCCCTTGAAGACGCAGTCGCGAACCGTCACGCCGCTGCCGGTGCTCATGTAGATCCCGTCGAGCTTCGTCCGGAACGAGCAGTCCTCGATCAGGACGTCGTCGCAGACCTCGAGCGCGACCCCGTCGCCGGTCTTCTTGAACCGGCAGTCCGTGATGGTGAGGTCGTCGACGAAGGTCGCCCAGATCCCCTCGGAGAAGCCGCCGCGCACGTCGAGCCCGGAGATCGAGATCCCGCTCGAGTTCAGGATCCGGATCCCCGCCTCGTCGTCGAAGCCGACGTTCACGATCACCTTCCCGCCGCTTCGCTTGAGCGTCAGGTCGGTCTTTCCGTCGATCAGCGCCGGCTCGTACTTCCCCTTCCCGATCAGGATCACGTCCCCGGGTTGGGCGACGTTCACCGCGGCCTGGATCGTCGGATAGGTGCCGGGGACCGCGAGGTCGACGGCGGAGGCGAAGGGGGCGAGCGCGACGGAGAGCGAGACGAGGGCGAGAGGGCGGTTCATCATGGGAGACTCCTTCCGGAGGCGGTCTGTGTGTTCTCCCGGACAGGCGGAACCGGCGCGCCGCGGCGACCCGGAATCCGGAGGGAATCCGCGGGGAGCTCCGTCCGGCGTCCGTGTCAGGGCGCGCCGCCCGCGTCGGCGTGGATCCAACGGCACCGGGCCCGGGAGAGACCGAGCGCGGCGAGGACCCGATCCAGGTCGTCGGCCATCCGCGCCGGGTCACGCAGCGTGTGGACGTCCGTGCACTCGGGGACCGGACCGTCCGGCAGCGCCATCAGCATGAACTGGAGGTCCTGACCGAGCCGAAGCATCTGCCACTTGCTCCTGCCGAGGCCCTCTTCCTCGCCGTCCTCGAACGGGACGCCGGTGCGCACGGCGAGCTCCGGCCAGGGGACGTCGAGCATGGCGTGCGGCCCGTAGGGCCCGCGGATCCACTCGGCCTCGCTGAGTCCACGCAGTCTCGACATCGTCCAGGCTCCGGCGGGCGGAGATCCCCGCCCGTCGGCGAAGAAAAGCGAAGATACTCCGAGTCCCCCTCCGCCCCGGCGGGAGTTCCCCGGTGGACCATGACGATGCACGACGACGCCGTCACGCCCGAAGCGCTGCTCGCCCACGCGGGGTGGGTCGAGGCCCTGGCGAAGAGCCTGGTCTTCGACCCGTCGCGCGCGGACGACGTGGTGCAGGCGGCGTGGCTGGAGGCGCTCCGGCGGCCGCCGCGGCACGGGGGGAACCTCCGGGCCTGGCTCGCGGCCCTCGTCCGGAGCGCGGCGCTCAAGACCGGTCGGTCGGAGGCGCGGCGCGCCCGGCGGGAGGAGGCGGCGGCGGCGCCCGAGGCGATCGCCGACACCGCCGACCTCGTCGAGCGGGCCGCGCTGCAACGCGACCTGACCGATCGGGTACTGGCGCTCGCGGAGCCGTACCGGAGCGTGGTGCTCCTGCGGTACTTCGAGGGGCTCTCCCCCACCGCGATCGCCGATCGGCTCGGCCGGCCGCGCGACACGGTCAAGACGCAGCTCCAGCGCGCGCACGAGCGGCTGCGGGCGGCGCTCGACCGCGAGCACGGCGGGCGCGAGGCGTGGGGGCTGGCGTTCCTGCCGGCCGTCGCCGCGTCGAAGGCGGCGGTCGTGCCGCTCGCTCATGGATCCGGACTCTTCGCGCTCCTCGGAGGATGGATCATGACCCACAAGCCGCTCGCCCTCGCCGCCGCCGCCCTCCTGGCGATCGCGGCCGGACGCCTGATCGCGCCGACCCCGGCCGATCCGCCGACGTCGCCGGCGGACGTCGCGACCGCCACGTCCGCGGCCCCGGCCACGCCGGACCCCGGATCCCGACCCGAGCGATCCGACGCGTCCGAGCCGCCCGGCCCGTCGCCGGCCGACGCCGGCGCGAACGAGCCGTCGCCGACGGAGCGCGCCGGCGTCCTGTACGACCTCTCCGGTCGCGTGCTCGGCGGCGTCGAGCTCGCGTGGCGGTCGACCGACGAGCTCCGCTTCGTCGACGGTTTCGTCGAGGTGGAGGAGGTGGCGGCGATGACGGTGAAGACCGCTCCGA
>JAUIEL010000043.1 GCA_030428825.1 bacterium | reverse complement strand
CCCGATCGCGAGCGTGACGACGAGGTCCGCGGCCTCCCCCTCCCCGCCCGGTCGCGAGTCCGCCCCCAGGGACGCGACGAACCCGACGTCGGCCGCGACGACGTAGACGAGCGGTGTGCCCCAAGCGTCGCGCAAGCCGCCGGCCTCGAGGAACGTCTCGTCGAAGTTCTTCGGGTCGGGGACGGCGAGGAGTTCGATCCGGTCGGGGCCGACGCCGTGGCGCGAGCGGTACTCGCCGACCGCGTCTCGAACCGCCGCCAACCTCAGGACGGTGGACTCGGACTTCTCCGGCACGGGGAGGCACCGCGGCACCCGAGGAAGCGCGACCGACGACAGCGCGGCCGCCACGCCGAGCGCTCCGATCCAGACGAGGTAACGTGCCTCCGGGCCGAGCGGTCTCCTTCCGATCATCGGTCCTCCCGCGCCGAGGGCGGGGCGGCACGCCGTGCGCCCGCCCTCCCGTCCGGAAGACGACGTCCCGCGCCGTCGCCTTCCCGGAATCCGCGTTCGACCCCGAACACCGCGCGGGGCGGGCCGTCGGTCGGGATCGAACCGGCGTCCGAGCGCCGGGGCCGGGCCCCGGGGGACGTCGTCCACGTCGAGCGGTTACTGCGCCGCCCCGACCGGATACGATCGGAGTCTTCGGGAAGCTCGAGCGGCCGCACCCGGGCCGTCCGGCCGACTCCCCCTCGGCCGAAACCATGGAGGAATCGTCGTGCGCATGCCCCCCCGCCGTCTCGCGTTCGCCCTCGTGGGCCTCGCCGCCGCCGCCCCTTCGGTCCTCGGTCAGCAGGAGGTCGCGGCCTTCGTCCCGAGCGACGGGCAGACGGCCGACCTGTTCGGCTCCGCGGTCGCGATCGCCGGGTCCTCACTGGCGATCGGGTCGCCTCAGGACGACGACTTCGGATCGAGCTCCGGCGCGGTGTACGTCTACGAACGTCCCGTCGGCGGGAGCTGGACGTTCGCCGCGAAGCTCGCCCCCGCTCCTCTCGGCCCCTCGCCGCAATTCGGCTTCTCGGTCGCCATGGCTCCGGATCGCCTGGTCGCCGGCGCGCCCGACGCCGGCAACGGCGCGGCGCTCGTCTTCGAGCGGCAGCCGGGCGGGGCGTGGAATCAGGTCGCCACGCTCCTCGCGAGCGACGGCGCCGCCGGGGACCGCTTCGGCTACGCGGTCTCGATCGACGGCGACCGCATCGTGGTCGGGTCGCCGTTCGACGACGACCTCGGGAGCGCGTCGGGGTCGGCGTACGTCTTCGAGCGACAGACCGGCGGCGCGTGGTCGGAGGTCGCGAAGGTCGTCGCGGGAGACGGAGCCGCCGAGCACGACTTCGGAGCGTCGGTGGCGGTCGCCGGCGATCGGCTGGCGGCGGGCACGGCGCTCCCGGGCTCTCCCGGCGGCACGAGCGCGGCGTACGTCTTCGAGCGCCAGACGAACGGGACGTGGAGCCAGGTCGCCAAGCCGTACGCCGGCCAGGATCCGCCGTCCGCCGAGCGATCGGTGTCGGTCTCCCTCTCCGGCGACCGGCTGGCGATCGGCGTCGCGGACAAGTCGTTCCCGGTCGGCCTGCCGAGCGAGGCGCGGGTCTACGAGCGACAGGCGAACGGCGCGTGGACGCTCGACGCCACCCTCTCGCCGAACGACCCGGAGCTGCTCGACGTCTTCGCGTCCTCGGTGGCGATCGAGGGCGACCGGGTGGTCGTCGGCGCTCCGAAGGACGACGACCTCGGCGTCAACGCCGGTTCGGCGTACGTCTTCGACCGGACGGGACCCGGAACGTGGCCTCAGGTCGCGAAGATCCTCGGGAGCCAGGTGACCGCGTCCGACATGTTCGGCGAGGCGGTCGGCGTCTCGAACGCGACCGTCGTCACCGGGGCGCCCCGCTGGCTGGCCGCCGGCAAGCAGGCGGGGGGCGCCTACGTGTTCGACCCGTGCGGCGGTCCGATCACGCCGTTCGGCGCCGGCTGCTCGTCGTCGGCGACGCCCCCGCACCAGAAGCTGACCGGCTGCGCGACCGCCGGGGGGACGCTGCAGCTCCGGGTGGAGGCGTTCCAGCCGTACGCGATGGCCCACGCCTTCGTGGGGACCCAGCCGGCGAACGTGCCACTCGGCGCCGGCTGCTCGCTCCTCGTCGCCCCCGCCGCCGGCCCGTTCGGTCCGCTCTCGTTCCCGACCGACGTGAGCGGCGCCATCGCGCCCGAGCCGCTGACGGTCCCCGTCGGCGTCGCCGGGACGTTCACGCTGCAGACGTTCCTCGCCGACCCCGCCGCGCCGAACGGACTGGCGGCCACGGACGCGGTCCTGATCCAGGTGCAGTGAACCCGTCCCGCGGCGCGGCCCCGTCCTCGACGCCTCGAGGGCGGGGAGACCGGGGCCGTCGATCGGGTACGCTGCTCGGATGAGGTCGCGCATCCCGGGGACGGTCGCCCTCCTCGCGCTCGTCGGATGCCCCGGAGAGCCGCCGGGCGGCGACGTCGCGGCCTCCCTCCGGGCCGCCTCCGTCGCGATGGCGGAGGGAGAGGACGAGGAAGCGCTCCGTCTGTACGAAGCCCTGCTCGAGAGCGGCGATGCGTTGCCGCGGACCGACCGCCTCGACGCGCTTCTGGGCTCGGTTCGATGCCTCGCGCGAAGCGGACGGCTTCGGCTCGCGGTCGAGCGCGCCGCGCGAGAGATCGATGCCCCGGCGCGCGCCGGCGTCGCCGACGGCCGGCTCTGCCGCACGGCTCTCGAACTCGGGTGGACGGCCCTGCACGAAGGGAGCCTGTCGCCCGACGAGTTCGACGCGTTGAAGGCGCGGGTCCTGCCGCGAGTCCCCTCCGCAGTGCGCCGAAGACTGGAGGACCGCTATCCGGACGCGAGAGCGGCGCGGGAGAGAGGCCGGCTCCTCACGGACGGACTCGTCCTGCTGACCACGCGGTCTCCTTGCGGCGATCCGAGCTGCGGCGGAACCCTCGTGATCCGACCCACCGACCTCGGTCGACGTGCGCTGACCGATCGCCTGATCGCGCGCCTCGGGAGCGGGTGCATCGTGAGTCCCGAAGGCCTCGACGCGCTCCGGGAGGTGATCGAGGAGCACCCCACCGAGCTGTTCGAGACGGAGACCGCCGACCGGTTCGCGGCCGCGTGCCTCGCGTCGGTTCGCGCCGGCTCGCACCCGAGCCTCGGTCGGACCGAAGTCCTCGCCGCGCGGGGCGAGGTGTTCGGACCGTAGCTCCGAACACCCTCTTCTCGTTCCGGAGCCTTTCCAGATCGTCCGCCCACGGACCGCTCCGAGGCTCAGTCCAATCGCACCTCGACCACCGTGAACGGCGGGCGCGCTCGCGGTGCCCCGAGCGTCGCCCGCTTCTCGAGCTCCTCGATTCCGCGCCCGCCGGGGGCCTCGCGGATCGCGTGGACGTAGCGGACGGGGCGCCCGTCCCGCAGGGCCCGGAGCACGAACTCGATCCCGTCTCGGTCCGGCGCGTCGCCGATCGCCAGCGACCGGACGCTCGACGTCCGCCCTCCGGCCCCGACCAGGCCGTGGGCGTGGATGCGTTCCAGGTGCGGGTCCGCGTCGTGCCGGTTCGTCACGACGAGTTCGCGACCCGGACCGAACGCCGGCGCCGCCAGCGTGACCGGGAAGTTGACGATCACGACCGCGTCCGGCGGCAGCTCGGCGGCGAGGCTCGGGAGGACCGCGGTGAGCGGGGGCGGCGGCGACGGGTCTAGCCGTTCGACCGCCCGGTCGAACGCCGGCCGTCCGATCGCGACCGCCAGCGCGGCGAGCGCGAGCCCGGCGACCGCGACGCCCGCGCCCCGCGAGACCTTCGACGCGACTTCGCGCAGCCCCTCGACGCCCGCCCCCGCGAAGACCGCGAGCAGCGGGAGCGCGGCCAGGAGGAACCGCGGCGACTGCCAGAAGTAGACCAGGTAGAACCCGAAGAGCGCGGGGAGGACGAAGATCGCGGCGACGACCAGCCAGCGCGCCACCGGACACGACCGGAGGCGCAGCAGCGAGCGCGCGAACCCGACGACGACGAGAACCGCGACGATCGGGACGTACAGCTCGTCGTCGGCGCCCCGGAGCACGTCGAGGTACGCCTCGAGGTTCCCCTTCTCCCAGTACCCCTCGATCCCCTTCGCCGCGTACCGGACCGAGAAGAGGAGGCCCGGCCGGTCGTACACCTCGGGGACCCAGAAGTGGTACCCGTCGCGCGTCCACGCGGAGAACGTCGCGCGGTGACGCACCAGCTCGGCGATCACGCCGGCCGCGACCGGCAGTCCGAACGCGAGGAGCGCACGGACGCGGCGGGCCGGCGCGAACGCGTGCGGGAGCCCGAGGAACAGGAGCGCGGGACCGACGAACGCGAGGTTCGTGTACCGGATCGAGAACGCGAGGGCGACGGCGACCCCGGCGACGACGAACCACCCCGTCCCGGCGCGGCCCTCTCTTGGTCGAGAGACGACGATCGCGACGCCGAGGAGCGCGAGGGCGCCGAGGAGGAGGGTCGCGGTCTCGCTCATCGCGAGTCCCGACGACCGGATCGCGCCCGCGGAGCACGCGACGACCAGCGCCGCTCCCGCCGCGCCCGCCGTCCCGGCCGCCCGACGGCCGAGCAGGCCGACGAGGAGGATCGAGAGGACGCCGAAGCAGAGCGCCGCGTCCCGCGCGCCGGCCGGGTCGCCGCCTCGGAGCGCCACGAACGGCGCGGCGAGGAGCGGGAAGCCGGGCGGGTACCGAGGGGGGTAGTCGACGTCGCCGATCGGGAGCGTGTACGAGCCCCGCTCGACGAGCGATCGCGCCGCGACCCCGTACTCCAGCGCGTCCGGACGCGGCTTCAGGTCGTCGCCCGCGCGCGGCAGGCCGGCGACCCGCAGGAACGCGCCGACGGCCGTCGTCGCCGCCAACACCGCCAGGAGGAGCGCGACCGAACCCCGGTGCGCCGTCGTCGCCTGCATCCGAGGCTCCGGAACGGGAGGAAGGCGAGAGTGTACGCGGCGGACGACGGGCGCTCGACCCGGAATCGTCGTCGACCGGCACGCCGCGCGCCGCGGTCGTCCGCGCCGCTCCCGCCGGGGAATCCCGTCGCCCGCGTCCCGCGCGACGCCCGCCGGCCGACCTCGGTATGCTCCGACGCCGATCCCGCCTCGGAAGCCTCTCCCCCATGTCCGCACCGCCGAACGAACCCCGGCCCGATCGAGTCGACGCGCTGGTCGAGGAGGCGCGCGACCGCTCGGGCCCGGAGCGCGCGGAATACCTCTCCGGCGCGTGCGGCGGCGACGAGGCGCTCCGGCGCGCGGTCGAGGCGCGGCTCGCGGAGGAGGACGCCGACCTCACGGTGACGCTCGGCGGGGAGGGCCCGTCGCCCGGGGGCGGCGCGGCGTGGGAGGCGTTGATCGCCGAGCTCGCGGAGGCCCGCCCCGGCACCCCGCGCTACGAGGACCACGGCGAGTTCGCGCGCGGCGGCATGGGTCAGCTGCGCCTCGTCTTCGATCGGACCGTGAGGCGCCGCCTCGCGATGAAGGTGCTGCTCGACCCGGACGGCGGCGCCCCCTCCGACGCGGCCCGTTCGCTCGCGTACTTCCTCGAGGAGGCGCAGATCACGGGCCAGCTCGACCACCCGGGGATCGTCCCGGTCCACGAGCTCGGCGTCGACGAGCGCGGCCGTGTCTTCTTCACGATGAAGCTCGTCCGCGGCGACGACCTCCGCGCGATCTTCGACCGCGTCGCCGACCCGGACGACGCGGACTGGACGACGACCCGCGCCTTGAACGTGCTGCTCCGCGTCTGCGACGCGATGGCGTACGCCCACGCCAAGCGCGTCGTGCACCGCGACCTGAAGCCGGCGAACGTCATGGTCGGCCGGTACGGAGAGGTGTACGTCATGGACTGGGGGCTCGCGCGGGTCCTCGGTCAGCCCGGCGCGCAGGCGGAGCGGCTCGGCGTCGACGAGACGGTGATCGTCAAGGTCGATCGCGAAGCGACGGTGCTGCAGGCGGCCGGCGCCTCGCCCGACTCGCTCGACGGCGACGTCGTCGGCACGCCGGCGTACATGCCGCCCGAGCAGGCGGAGGGACGCAAGGACCTGCTCGGACCGACCGCCGACGTCTACGCGGTCGGCGCCATGCTGTACCACCTCCTCGCCGGACGCATGCCGTACGCGAAGCGAGGCGAGCGCCCGACCGGCGCGACGGTGCTGGCGCGCCTCTTCGCCGGCCCGCCGATGCCGCTCGAGCTCGCGGCGAGGGACGCGCCGGCCGAGCTCGTCGCGATCTGCGAGAAGGCGATGGCTCGGGAGATCGAGCGCCGCTACCCCGACATGACGTCGCTCGGGCGCGACCTCCGTGCGTTCCTCGAGAACAAGGTCGTCGCCGCCTACGAGGGCGGACCGTGGGCGGAGATGAAGAAGTGGGCGCAGCGGAATCGGGCGCTGTCGGCCACCGCGCTGGCGGCGCTCCTCGTCGCCACCCTCTCCGGCTTCGGGCTCGCGTGGCTCGAGGGACGCAACAAGGAGGCGATCGCGATCGAGCGGAACCTGGCGCGGGCGAACGAGCGCGAGGCGGAGACCCAGCGGGCGCGCGCCGACCGGAGCGCGGAGGAGGCGCGGCGGCGCGCGGCCGAGGCGGAGCGGGCGCGGCGCCAGGCGCAGGCGGTGAACACGTTCCTCGACGAGGACGTCCTCGGCGCCGTGCGGCCGGAGGACCGGGGGATCGACGTCACCATGCGCGAGGTGCTGGACGGGGCGTCGGCGAGGCTCGCCGGACGGTTCGACGACGCGCCGGTCGTCGAGGCCTCGATCCGGACCGGGATCGGCCGGACGTACGTCAGCCTCGGCCGGTTCGACGAGGCGGAGGGACACCTGGCGCGGGCCGTCGCGCTGACCGAGGAGGCCGCGGCGACGCCGGAGCACCGCCGGGCGCGGGCCCTGCTCGGCGGCCTCTACACGCAGATGGGCCGCTACCGCGAGGCGGACCCGCTCCTCGAGGCCGGACTCGAGGCCGCCCGCGTCGGCGCCGAGGACCCGCGCGAGACCTGGTCCGCGCTCACCGCGCTCGGACGTCTCCGCGCCGCCCAGGGGCGGTACCGCGACGCCGAGGACCTGCTGGCGGAGGCGCGGGCCGGCCGACTCCGGACGCTCGGCGCGGACGACCCCGAGACGATCGCGTCGGACCAGGACCTCGCCACGCTGTTCCGGAACTGGGGACGGTACGACGACGCCGAGCCGCTGCAGCGCCGTGTGCTCGAGGCGTGCGCGCGGATCCGCGACGCGGAACACCCGGAGACGCTCTCCGCGCGCCACGAGCGGATCAGCCTCCTGCTCGATGTCGGCCGGTTCGAGGACGGCGTCGCGCAGGCGCGCGAACTGCTCGACGTCCGTCGCCGCGTCCTCGGCGAGGAGCACCCGCGCACGCTCGACACGATGAACCTGCTCGGCCACGCCCTGTTCGCGCTCCGACGCGACGTCGAGGCGGAGTCGGTCTGGCGCGAGACCCTCGAGGTCCGCCGCCGCGTCCTCGGCGCCGCCCACCCGAACACCGTCAGCTCGGTCGGGAACCTCGCGTCCGTGCTCGACGCGCGCGGCGAGTTCGAGGAGGCCGGCGCGCTCTACCGGTCCGCGGTCGAGACCTCGGCCGCCGCGCGCGGCGCGGAACACCCGGAGACGCTCGTCGCCCAGCAGAACCTCGGCGAGTTCGAGCGGAGCCGCGGGCGAGCGGCCGAGGCCGAGGCCCGGTTCGTCGCGGTGATCGAGGCGTCGACCCGGATCGTCGGCGCGGAGAGCCCGCTCCTCCTCGCGCCGATGCGAAACCTCGCGAACCTGCGGGCCGACCAGCGGCGGCACGAGGAGGCGCTCGAGATCCTCACGGACGCGCTCGACCTCGCGCGCCGGACCCTCGGCGACGAGCACCCGCGGACGGCGGGGATCCTCTCCGACCTCGGCCTCGCCTGCGTCTACGCCGGCCGACGGGACGAGGCGCGGCGACACCTCGAGCGGGCGCTCACGCTGCAGCAGGACCGCTCCGGGACCGGCCACGTCGACACCGCGACCACGCGCCAGAACCTCGCGGTCCTCGAGGTCGCCGAGAAGCGGTTCGACCGGGCGTTCGCGCTGCAGCGGGAGGTCGTCGACCTCCGCGCGCGCGCCTTCGGCGACGACCATCCCCTGACGCTGTCGGCGCGCACGAACCTCGCCGACGTGTCGCTCCGGCTCGGGAAGGCGCAGGAGGCGGCGCTCCTGTACAAGGAGGTCCTCGACGCCAGCCGCCGCACCCTCGGCGACGACCATCCCGCGACGTTGCGGGCGTTCCACGAGCTCGCCGACCTGATGCGCCGCGGCCGCCGGTACGACGACGCGATCGTCCTCGCCACGCAGGAGTACGAGAACGCGGCCGGACGGTACGGCCGGGAGAGCGCGCTCGCGCAGCGCGCGGTCGAGCTGCTGATCCGGATCCACGAAAAGCTCGAGCAGCCGGAGCGCGTCGCCGAGTGGCGCGCGCGGAAGGGGAAGTCCGGCTCGTAGGGACGAACGCGCCGCCGCGGAGGGCGGCGCCGCGCGGTCAGAGCTGCCAGAGGCCGTGCTCGATCCCGCCCTGGATGAAGATCGCGAACGTGCCGTGCCCCTCGAGCTCGAACGGCGGGTGCGCGATCGCCGCGCCCGCCTCCTCCGCCGCCTTCACCGCGGCCGCGACGTCGTCGACGAGGAGGTACGGCCGCACCACCGGCGACTCGTCCGGGCGCAGCGGCCCGCGCACACCGATCCGACCGCCCCCCTCGAGACGGGCCGTCCGGGCCCCGCCGAGCATCGGCACGGGGTCGGAGAACTCGACGCCGTGAAGGGCGCCGAGGTTCGCACAGGTCGCGTCGACGTCCGGCGTGACGATCTCGAGGTACTGCACGCGCGCGGCGGCCTCCCTCTCCTCCGCCGCCGGCGCCTCCTCCGCCTGTGCGATCGCCGGAGCGGGGCGGCCCTGGGGCGTCGCCCCCTCGAACGTCACGGGCGCGAGGACGGCCGACAACGAGACGATCCACGGAAACGACGAGCGGAAGGGGGAACGGTTCACGGGCGACTCCTCTCGAGGGGCCGACATCGTAGCCGGACCGCGACCCGGGCGGGGCGTTCCGGACCGCCGACGAAGCCGCCGTTCGCGGACTGCCCCCGCCGCACGGCCCGTCCTTATTTTCACTGTCGCTTGAATCTTCTGATGGTCGAAGATACCCTCACCCCCCGTCGACCCGAAGGAGGCTCCCATGCGCACCGAGACCGCCCCGCCGCCGATCCCCTGGCGCGACCTCGTCCCGCTCTCCGCCGCCGAGACCGCCGTCGAACTGGTCGCGCCGCTCCCGTGGCTCGCCGGCGCCCTGGTCGCCGCCGATCGCGGGCTCGATCCGCTCGCGGCGGCCGCGGCGTTCTTCTTCTTCCTCGCCGCGCTCCGGCTCGTGCACGACCTGATGCACGGGAACCTCGGCCTCCCCCGCCTCGTCGACCACGTCGCGCTGACGCTGATGAGCGCGACGATGCTCTCGTCGGTCCACGCCGTGCTGGTCTCCCACGGGCACCATCACCGCCACACCCTCGGGGACGACGACGTCGAGGCGCGCGCGGCGCGGATGAGCGGACTCCGCGCGATCCTGTTCGGCCCCCTCTTCACGCTCGGCGTCCACCTCCGCGCCCTCCGGACCGGCTCGCGGCGGCAGGTCGCGTGGGTGACGGCCGACCTCGTCGCGGTCGCGGCCGTCATCGCCCTCGCGCTCGCGTCCGGGGTGCGTGCGCTCCAGTTCCACGTCGTGGCGATGGCGGCGGCGAACTCGCTGACCGCGTTCTTCTGCGTCTGGACGGTCCACCGCGGCTGCCGCGCGGACGGCGTCGTCGCCCGGACCTTGCGCGGACGCGTCGGGAACCGCATCTTCTTCCACATGTTCCTCCACCTCGAGCACCACTGGTTCCCCCGCGTGCCGACGCGGCGCCTCGCCCGCCTCGCCGACCGGATCGATCGCGCGACCGACGCGGCCCCGCCCCCCGGCGTCTTCGCCCGCGGCCCGAGCGGCGCGTGAGATGAGCGAGGTCGACGCCGTCCGGGACGACTTCGTCGCCCTCTGGGCCCGCCTGGCCGGGTTCTGGGGGATCTCGCCGTCGGCGGCGCGGGTGCACGCGTGGTTGCTCGGCGAGGAGGAGCCGGTCGGCGCGGAGCGGCTCATGGAGGCGCTCGACATGAGCCGGGGCGCGGTGAGCATGGCCGCGCGCGAGCTCGCCGACTGGGGGCTGGTGGAGGCGCGCCCGGTCGGCGGCTCGCGGCGCGTCGACTTCGTCGCGGTCGTCGACCTCGAGCGCGTCGTCCGCGGGATCGTGCGGACCCGCAAGCGCCGCGAATGGGACCCGATCCTCGACGAGGTCGGCGCTTTCCTCCCCCGCCTCGCGGGAGACCGGTCGACCGAAGCGGCGGTCCTGCGCGATCGCCTCCGGCGGATCGAAGGGGTCGTGCGGTTCGTCGACGACCTCGCGGAGTCGTTCCTGAAGGGAGGCGCGCTCTCCCGCCTCGGCCTGAAGGCGGTCGTCGCCGCCGCCGAACGAAAGTCCCGCCGCCGCCCGCGGGGGGAGTAGGACGCGGCGCCGTCACTCCCCGAGAAGGACGTCGACGAGCCGCCCCACCTCGAGGCGCACGCGCCTCGAGTCGACGACGGCGCCCGACCGGTCGAGCAGCCGAACGTCGACCTCTCCCGGCGCCGCGGAGTGGAACACCCCGTTCCTCTCCCGCGAGAGCGGAGGAGCCCCCCGACCGACCGGAACGACCGTCACGCCGTCCGGATCGTGAACGGGAACCGAAAGGCCCTCGAGCACGTAGAGGGGCCGAACCCCCGCCCGCGCCCGGAGCGACCAGACGAGCGACTCGCCCCCCGGAACCGCCTCCACGAGGACCGTGCTTCCCCAGTACGGCGCGTCGTCGAGGGAGAGCCGGACCGGCCCGACGGGGACGCGGATCTCGAACCGCCGGTTCCCGCGCGAGCGGCTCGCGAACTCGGGTCGCCTCCGGATCTGGACGCGATCCTCTCCACCCGCCGCCGGCGCGACCCAGGTCAGCGTGTCGACGTCGGTCACCGTCAGACCGGTCGCCGCGTCGCGAAGCTCGATCCGGAGCTTCGCCGGTGGCGGGACGACGAGCCGCACGGGCTCGGGCGCGACCGCGACCTCGACGAACTCCGCGTGACCGAATCGCTCGACCTCGGCGACGTACCGGCCGGGGAGGAGCTCCCCCGCGTCGAATCGATGGTCGCCCCGAGCGTTCGTCGGCACGGCGTGGACGCTCGCCGACCGCCGGAGAGCGCGAGCCTCTCGAGTCTCGCCTCGGATGCCGGTGCCCATCGGAGAGATCGTATCGGAAACGAGGGAAACACCCGGCGGCCGGTCCGGCTTGGACGAGGAGGAACCGTCCTC
Source organism: bacterium (assembly GCA_030428825.1). Taxonomy (GTDB): domain Bacteria; phylum Planctomycetota; class B15-G4; order B15-G4; family JADJEK01; genus JAUIEL01. The sequence goes on along the minus strand of JAUIEL010000043.1, from coordinate 6,599 downwards.
GAGACCGGAGAGCCCGATGCGCCGCCTCACGTCCGCCGCCCTCGTCCTCGTCACCGCCGCCCCGCTCGTCGCCGGAGAGCTCTCGCCGCCGCCCGGCCCGATCGCCCCGACGGGGCGCTTCGGACCGCGGGTCGAGATCGACGCGCTCCCGTACACGATCACCGAGCCGGGCTCGTACTACCTCGGCGGCAACCTGACCGGCGTCGCCGGCCAGAACGGGATCCGGGTCAGCGCCCACGACGTGACGATCGACCTGAACGGCTTCTCCCTGATCGGGGGGACCGGCACGCTCCGCGGCGTCAGCGTCGACCAGAACATCGGCCAGCTGACCGTGCGGAACGGGACGATCTCCGGTTGGGGGGCGTACGGCATCTTCGCCAGCGACCCGGGCGGACACGTCTTCGTCGACCTCCGCGTCCGGGGGAGCGGGCTCTCGGGGATCGCCGCCGGCTCGCACAGCATCGTCTCCCGGTGCGTCGCCTACGACAACGCGGGCATCGGCATCGCGGGCGGCGTCTCGGCCGTGATCGTCGACTGCACCGCCTACAACAACGACCAGCACGGCATCCTCGCCTACTCGAGCGTCGTCCGCGGCTGCACCGCGCGCCTCAACTCGCTCGACGGCATCCTCGTCCAGAACGGGGCGCACGTGACCGACTGCACCTCCCACCAGAACAAGCGCGACGGGATCCGCGCCACGCAGGGATGCTCGATCGTCGCCAACGACTGCTCGGCGAACGGGAACGCCGGCGACGGCGCCGGCATCCACGTCGCAGACGGCAACGGGACGCGGGTCGAGGCGAACAACTGCAGCCTGAACGACCGCGGCATCGAGGTCGCCTCGGCGGGGAACCTCGTGATCAGGAACACCCTCGCAGCGAACACGACGACGTTCTCGATCGTCGCCGGCAACGGGGTCGGGACGCTCGTGGGCGCGACCGGGGTGCCGTCGAACCTGAAGCCGCTCGCGAACTTCAGCCTGTAGTCGGCCCGGTCGTCGCCCCCGCGCCGGCGGTCGATCCGCTACCTTGGGGTCATGAGCGCGCTCCGGACGACGACGACCGCTCTTCTCCTCGCCGCCGCGTGCGGCCGGGGAGAACGCGCGCCGACCGTCGCCGCGGACGCGGCCGCCGCGCTCGCTCGCCACGAGGCGGTCCTCGCGGCGGCGGACACCGCCGCCGCCGATCGGTTCCTCGCCACCGTGGAGTCCGCGCGCTGCCTCGCGCGGCTCGAACGCGAGGACGAGGGACTTCGCCGTCTCCGGACGCTCTACCCGCGGTTCGACGCGCGGATGGAGGCGCCGGACTCCCACCGCGACCTCCTCTGGTTCCTCGACGACGTCGTCGCCGGCCCGCTCGGTCCGGAGCGCGCCGTCGCGCTGGAGGACGCGGTCCTGAAGATCGTGCGGCGCCGGCACCGGACGAAGGTGACGCCGTTCCGCGACTGGTTCGATCGGATGCGGGAGCGGATCGAGCGGACGGAGCTCACCCCCGTCGAGGATTCGATGCCGATCCAGCTCACGGAGGACCCGTGATCGGGAACGCGGACGTCCCGACGACCGTCGTGGACTTCTCCGCTCCATTCGATCGGGAGAGGACGCGCCGCCCCAACGCGTCGCCCTCCCGCTGGCCCTTGGAGATCCCATGAGAATCTCGAACGTCCCCCTGTTCCTCTCGCTCCTCCTCTCCACCGCGAGCGCCCACGACACCCCGCCGCCCACGCTGACGGCCACGGGCGACGCCGAGGTCTCCGTCGCTCCGGACCGTGCGCGCGTCGTGCTCGGCGCGACCGTGCAGGCGGCGGACGCTTCGGACGCGCAGCGGCGGATCGCGGAGATCATGACCCGCGCTCTCGAGGCGCTCCGCGGCGCCGGCGCGCGAGACGAGGACCTGAAGACCGCCGGCGTCACGCTCCACCCCGTGCACGCGCCGGCCGGCCGCCGCCCGAACGGCGAGACCGAGGAACCGAGGATCGTCGCCTACCGGGCCTCGAACACGGTCGAGGTCGTCCTGACCGACCTGGCGCGCGTCGGAACGACGATCGACGCCGGCGTCGGCGCCGGGGCGAACCGCGTGCAGGGCGTCACGTTCGAGCTGACGGACGAGAGCGGCCCGAAGGCGGACGCGCTGGCCGCGGCGGTGAGGAACGCCCGGGAGAAGGCGGAACGGATGGCCGCCGCCGCCGGCGTGCGACTCGTCGCGCTCCAGAGCGTCACGGAGTCGGGCGGCCGCTTCGTCGGACCCGTGGCCGCGACCGCCCGGATGAGCGCCTTCGACGTCGGGACGCCGGTCGAGCCGGGGCGGATCACCGTGACCGGCGCGGTGAGCCTCACCTACCGCATCTCGAGCCCGACCGCGAACGGCGGCGGGAACGACGGGGGGCGCTGAGCCGGCCGGCGGCGAGCGCTCGACGGCGCCCGGGCGATCGGAGAGACCGCGAGGAGGACGGCGTCCAGCGCGCCTCCTCGCGCCCGCCCTCGAAGCGGCGCACGTCGCCGCCCCGACGTGCGGAGCCCTCCCCCGGGTCGCCGCGACGACCCCGCCCCCCCTTCCTCAGTCCTCGACGAGAACGGCTTCCGCCACGACCCCGTCCCTGCCCGTCCGAACGACCACGCGTCGCGACCCGACGTCGTACGGATCGAAGTCGAAGAGGGGACAGGACGACAACCCCTTCGCGCCGGCGTCGAACACCATCGTCGTTCCGTCCTCGATCGTCTCCAGCGGCCCCCCGAGGAGCGCCCGAACCTCGTCCGCCGTCTCCCCCACCAGCCGGCCGCTCGTGACCAGCCCCTCGGCCATCCGGTACCGCTCGCGCCGGAGGCCGCCCTCGTCGGTCCGCCACCGCTCGCCGTCGAACTCGAGCGGCCACGACGGCCGCACGTGCGCCTTCGCGAACAGGGCGACCGCCACGACGGCGACGAACGCCCACGCCCACCGGGCCTCGACCCTCCGCCGACGCTTCAACCGCCCCCCTTCCGCCCCCCGAACGCGACCCACCTTCCCCGCGGCCAGCGCCACGTCACGTCGAGCCCCGCCGCGGCGACCGCGTCGCGGACCGGCGTCTCGAGGCTCGCCCGGATCCCCGCGACGACGAACCACCCGCCCGGCCGGAGGAGGCGCGCGAGGTCCGGGGCGTGGCGCTCGACGAGGTCGTAGTAGAGGTTCGCGGCGACGCCGTCGACGCCACAGACGTCGGCGACCGTCTCGAAGCCGCCCTCGCGGAACGCGAGCCGCCCGTCGACGCCGTTCGCCGCGGCGAGGTCGCGCGTCGAGGCGCCGGCGTTCGGGTCGATGTCGAACCCGATCGCCTCGCGCCCTCCGAGGAGGAGCGCGGCGACGGCGAGGATCCCGCTCCCGCACCCCGCGTCGACGACCGTCTCGCCGGCGGCGAGGAACCGCTGCACGCCGAGGAGCCCTCCGCGGGTCGAGGGGTGACGACCGGTGCCGTACGCGCCGCCGGGTTCGAGCCGGAGCGGGACGTCGTCCGGACGCGGCGCCGCGCCGTCCGGGCCGACGCAGAGCCGACCGACGCGGAACGTCCGCCAGGTCGCCCTCGCCGCCGCCTCCCAGTCGCGATCCTCGTACGGCCTCCATTCGACCGCGGTCGCCCCGAACGCGCGCGCCTCGGCGTCGAACTCCGCCCGGGTCGCGTCGTCGAGGAGCTCCGCCCGCGCGAACGTCCGGACGACCCCGCCGCCGACGACCTCGACCCCGGTGAACGGCGGCCGCAGCAGCGACTCCGCGGCCAGCTCCTCCAGCTCGAGCGGGACGGTCACCCGCCACTCGAGCCACTCCGCGCCCCGCTCTCCGCTCATCCGGTCCTCCCCGTCGTCGCGCGCGGGAGCTCGAGCACGAACCCCGCGCCGTCGGTCCATCGTTCGTCGAGGCGGAGGTCCCCCCCCATCTCGCGGGCCAGCCGCCGGCAGAGCGCGAGGCCGAGTCCGACGCCCGGCTGGGTCCGCGCCGCCTCGTCGACCGACTTCGAGAACGGCCGGAACAGACGCTTCGCCGCCGCCGCGGAGATCCCCGGGCCGTGGTCCCGCACGAGGAGGCCGACCCGCGCCGGCGCGAGCTCGGCGGTCAGCTCGATCCGCCGGTCGGACGTCTCGGCGCGCGCCGCGTACTTCGAGGCGTTGTCGATCAGGTTGAACAGGATCCGCTCGACGGCGGCCGGATCGCAGCGGACGCGGGCGTCTCGCGCGACGTCGTCGAGCGCGACCTCGAGCGTGAACCCGGCGTGGCGCGCGTGCTCCTCCGCCCGGCCGTGGACGGCGTCGATCACCGCGCGGACCGTCGTCTCGACCCGCCGCTCGCTGCGCGGCGCGCGCCCCTCGAGCCGCGAGTACGCGAGCACGTTCTCGACGAGGTGCGCGAGCCTCGTCGACTCTCGCCGGAGCGTCTCGATCGACCGCCGTCGCTTCGCCTCGTCGCGGATCCGGTCCTCGGCGAGGAGGTCGGTCACGAGGCGGAGCGCCGTGAGCGGCGTCCGGAGCTCGTGTGTCACCGCCGACACGAACGCGGCGCGCCGCTCGTTGAACAGCAGGATCACGCGCAGCAGCACCGCGACGGCGAGCATCGCCACCAGGAGCCCGCCGAGCGCGAGGTTCAACGAGAGACGGAGCGGCCCGAGCGTCCCCGACGCGGGCGTCTCGACCGGGCCGGGGATCAGGCGCACCGGGAGCGACGCGAGCCGGAGGGCGTCGGCGTCGCCGGGCGCCGCGCCGGGCTCGATCGGGACGACGCGCGCCTGCGGGAGGAGGCCACGGACCTCGTCCAGCAGGCGCCGCTCGATCGCCGCCCAGTCGAGCCAGACCGCCTGCACGTACGGCTGTCCCTCGACCAGCAGGTGCCGCGCGAGGAAGAGCCCCCCGCCGCACCAGTACGGCCGGAGGGTCGCCTCGGGCGGCCGGAGCGCGGGGCCGGTCGGGCGGGGTTCGATCCAGTTCGCCTCGGCCAGCTCCTGCGCGGCCTGGACCGACTGACGCCGCGACCGGAACTCTCGGAGGCTGCCGAGGAGGGACGGAGAGTCGCCGGCGGCGAGCGTCCCGCCCTCGTCGCGTCGCTCGTGCTCGATGATCACCCGCGTGAGCGCCTGACGCTTCAGGAGCGACCGGAGTCGCCGGATCCGCTCGGCGGCGACGCCGAGGACGGTCCCGGCGCCGAAGCGGGTCTGCGCCCAGATCAGGAGCTCCCCGTCCGGCGACTGCGGCGACGTGACCCGGCCGTCGGGGCCGATCTGGAAGTGCAGGAGCGTGTACGGGACGAACGCGTCGAGGAGCGGCGACGCGGCGACGCCCGGCCGATCGACGACGTTCGTCGCGATCGCGGAGAGCGGGCGGTCGGCGGAGTAGAGCGAGAGGTAGTGGTACCACGGGCGGGACGCCTCCTGCACCAGCAGGGGCACCACCGCGTACTCCATGCGCCAGAGCGCGCGTTGGGCGAGCGCGTCGATCGCGTCCCGCCGTTCGGACGCGAGGCGCGCCGCCTCGACGCGGAGGACGGTGCGGTGGAGCCAGCGCGCCGCGAACGCCGCCAGCGCGACGCAGACGGCGAACGCGGCCCAGACCTTCCACGCCCTCATGACCCGAACATGTACCCCTTCCCCCGGACGGTCAGGACGACCGAGGGCCGGGAGGGGTCGTCGCCGAGCTTCTCGCGCAGCCGCACGACGTGCATGTCGATCGTCCGCGTCTCGACGCCGCGCGGGTCGACGCGCCAGACGTTCCGGAGGAGCTCGTCGCGGCTGACCGCGCGGCCCGGGTTCGCGGCGAGGTAGCGGAGGAGCTCGAGCTCGCGCGTCGACAGCTCGCTCCGGCGCCCGTCGTCGAAGCAGACCTCGTGGCGCTTCAGGTCGACGACGCGGCCGTCGAGCTCGAGGCGGTCGACGTCGGTCGGACGCTCGGCGCTCCGGCGCAGGACCGCCTCGACGCGGGCGAGGAGCTCGCGGGCGGAGAACGGCTTCACCACGTAGTCGTCGGCGCCGAGCTTCAGGCCGCGGACGCGATCGTCCTCCTCGCCGCGCGCGGTGAGGCAGATGACCGGCAGGGTCGGACGCGATCCGCGGAGCTCTTCCAGCACCTCGAAGCCGCCCTTCCCCGGCAGGACCAGATCGAGCAGCACGAGGTCGACGCCGGCGCGGACCGCGGCGGTGATGCCGTCCTCGCCGTTGTCGCACTCGTCGGTCTCGTACCCCTCGGACTCGAGGGTGTCGACGACCGCGGTCCGGATCGCCTCGTCGTCTTCGATCACGAGGATGCGCATCGGCCTCACCATATCGACGGAGGCGTCGATCCTCGCCGATCGCGCCGGCGGGCCGGGTCACGGAAATGTCACGTCGGGCGTCGGAGGACGGCGGGCCGAGCGAGCGCGGCGCGAGAAAAGCGTCAGGGGTGCGCCGGTTGCCCGACGCACCCCCGACTTGCCCCCAGAAGGGTCCCCCTGTGTCGCGACCCCGGAGCCCCCCCCGTATGGTCGCCCGGGACGGTTGGTGTCGCCCCGAACGGCCTGGGTTCTCCTGAACCGCTGCACCGCTAGTCGGTGCAACCTCGACCGAATCACGGTCGATCTTGATCGTTTCTCGAAAAGTGGCCAGAAACCGAG
>JAUIEL010000783.1 GCA_030428825.1 bacterium | reverse complement strand
AGGCGGGCTTGAACTTCGCGTTCTTCGGCGACGTCAGCCACTACCACACGGCGCTCGACACGCCGGACCGGCTCGACCGCGGCAGCCTGCAGGCGCACGGCGACGCGGCGCTGGCGATGACGCGGGCGCTCGCGGCCGAGGACCTCGACGACGACGCGTTCACGCGCGCCCCCGACCGGGGGTACGCGTCGCTCCTCGGACGCGTCGTCTGGCACCACCCGACGTGGCTGTCGTGGGCGGTCCTCCTCGCGGGCGTCGGGCTGCTCGCGTTCGGGATCCGGCTCGGCGTCCGGCGGGGGCGGCTGACGCGGCGCGGGCTCCTCCTCGGGGCGCGCGTGCCGCTCCTCTCGATGCCGGCGGCGGCGTTCGCGACGTTCGCGGTGCAGTGCGTCTTCGGAGCGATCCCGCGCGCCGGGCACCCGCCGTCGCCGCAGGTCCTGCACGACGGGGCGGCGGTCTTCCCGGGGCTGTTCCTGATCGTGGTGTCGATCCACTCGCTGGTCGTCCTGAAGATCCGGCCCGACTCGAAGGTCGACGGGTTGTGGGGGGGCGCGCTGGTCGTCTTCGCGGCGACCGGGATCCCGATGACGTTCTTCCTGCCGGGGATGGCGGTCGTCTTCGCTTGGCCGCTCCTGTTCGGCGCGGCCGGGTTCTCCCTGCTCCTCCTCCGCCCGGACCGGCGGCGGGTCGGCGCGGTCGGGTTCGTGATCGCGAGCGTCGCGGTGACGCCGGTCTTCGTGATCGGCGTCCCGCTCGTCGGACTGCTGGCGGAGATCGTGACGCTCCTCGGGGCGTTCGTCGTCGCCGCGATCACCGCCTCGTTCCTGTCGCTCCTCGCGCCGCACGTCCTGTTCCTCACGACGATCCGGAAGTGGGGCCTCACGCTCGGGACCGGGCTCGCCGGCATGGCGCTCGTCGCGCGCGCGATCCTCGCCGGGGGACCGGGCGTCGACCGGCCGGAGTGGAACTCGCTCGTCTACGTGACCGACGGCGAGACCGCGGCGTGGGTGTCGTTCGACCGCGACGTCGACCCGTGGACGTCGCTCTTCCTCGGGGAGTCGCCCGCGCGGAAGCCGCGAGCGGATCTCTTCCCGGGGTACGCCCGCCCGGTCCTCTCGTCCCTCGCGCCCGCGCTGCCGTTCCCGCCGGCCGAGTTCGACCTCCTCGGCACGCGCGTCGAGGGCGCCGTCCGGACCGTGAGGCTCCGCGCCCGGCTCCCCGTCGACACGGTCGAGTTCCGGCTCGACGTCGCGAAGGAGCACCACGTCCGCCTCCTCTCGCTCGACGGCAAGCCGGCCGATCCCCCGGCCGACGGCGCCCCGCCCTTCCCCGACGACGCCCGCCCCCGCGGCCTCTCCCTCCGCTTCACCGCCCCGCCCCCGACGTTCGAACTCGAACTCGCCTTCCGTGCGAAGGGACCCGTCCCGCTCCGCACGAGGGTGACGTCGTTCGGACTCCCGGAGGTCGGGATGCCGAGGTGGGACGGGTTCGTGGAGCGGCCGAACCTGCCGGATCGCACGATGGTCGTCCGGACGGAGGAGAGGTGAGGGGGAAGGAAGGAGAGGAACGAGAGGCAGGACTGGAAGGAGAGGGCGCTGGCGCGGAGGGGGAACGGGCTGGGGGCCGGGGAGAAGACGTTGGTGTCGGGCCTCACGATGAGCCCATTTCATGGGTCCTCACCGGACTCCCCCTTTCCCACCCCGGAATCGGGTGAGGAAGTTCGGAGCGGGCGAGGCGGGGCCGGAGAAGGGATGAGGCTCCGAGAGCGACCCCGCAGCGCGACTCGAAGCCGGGCGGAAATCACTCCCGACGTATCGCGCGAGGACGTGAGCGGGTCGGAGAGCTCGTCCCTTCTCCGGCGCCCGCCGTAGGGAACGCGCAGACGTTCCCGAATGCGTTCCAAGCCCGCGCAGCGGCTAGGACAGCGGGTCGGAGACACCTCCCCGTCTCGGCCTCCGCCGTGGCGAACGCGCAGACGTTCCCGAACGCGTTCCCTTAATAACCAGCTGCCATGCCGTCCTTGCGGGACTCGGAGGCGCCGCGGTAGACGCGGTGTTCGGGGTCCCAGGCGATCGCCTGGTAGCCGCCGAAGATGCCGACGGCGTCCTGGAGGACGTGGCCGCGCTGGGCGAGGTCGCGGCGGGTCTCGACGGGGAAGTCGCTCTCGAGGGCGACGGTGCCGCCGTCGTCCATCCGTTCGCCGGTCGGTTGGGACGAGCCGGAGTGGACGAGGCGCGGGGCGTCGCCGGCCTCCTGGAGGTTCATCCCGAAGTCGACGAGGTTCAGGACGATCTGCACGTGCGCCTGCGGCTGGGTCGCGCCGCCCATCACGCCGAAGGCGAGCCACGGCTTCCCGCTCCTGGTCGCGAAGGCGGGGATGATCGTGTGGAACGGCCGCTTCCCCGGGGCGTACGTGTTGAAGCGGCCGGGCGTCAGGTCGAACAGCTCGCCGCGGTCCTGGAGGATGAAGCCGAGGTCGTCGGGGCAGATCCCCGATCCCATGCCGCGGTAGTTCGACTGGATCAGCGAGACCATGTTCCCGTCCGCGTCGGCGGTGCAGAGGTAGATGGTGTCCCCCTCCTCGAGCGCCTCGATCCCCGGTCGGACGACCTTCGCCGCGCGGTCGCCGATCGTCCCCCGGCGGACGGCGGCGTACTCCTTCGAGATCAGGCGCGCGACCGGGATCTCGTGGAAGGCGGGGTCGGCGTAGAGGCGGGCGCGGTCCTCGAACGCGAGCTTCTTCGCCTCGACGAGATGGTGCAGGTGCTCGACCGAGCCGAACCCCCACGCCGCGACGTCGTACCCCTCGAGCACGTTCAGCATCTGCAGCGCGGCGATCCCCTGGCCGTTCGGCGGGAGCTCCCAGACCTCGACGCCGCGGTAGTCGGTCGAGACCGGGTCGACCCACTCCGAGCGGTGGGCGGCGAGGTCCTCGA
>JAUIEL010000782.1 GCA_030428825.1 bacterium | reverse complement strand
GATCGCGAAGTCTCCGAACGGACCGCCGGTCGGCGTGAGCGTGAACGTGAGCGCGGCGCCGAATCGGTCGGCCCCCGCGACCCCGGACGAGTAGGTGTCGAGGAGCTTCCCCTTCTTGCCGGAGAAGACGCGGACGTAGCCGCCGCCGGGGGCGCCGACCGCGTAATCGACCCGCCCGTCCCCGTCGAGGTCGATCGCCGACTGCACCAGCGCCGCCCCGAACTCGTCGCCCTCGTGGTCCCCCTCGTGCCGCCGGATCGTCTCGCCGGTCCGGCCGGAGACGACGTGGACCGCGCCGCGCCGTTCGCCGTCGACGAGCGCGTCGGGCGCGCCGATCAGGAGGTCCTCGACGTCGTCCTGGTCGAGATCGGCGAGGCGCACGATCCGGGCTCCGAAGCGGTCGCCGTCCGCGTCGCCGTGAAGCGTCCGCAGGAGGTACGGCGTGGCCGGAGCGGCGGCCGCGGAGGCGACGCAGAGCGCGGACGTCAGGGAGATCGCGAGGACGGACGGAGGCATGGAGTCTCCCGTGCTTCGGCGCGTGGGGCGGTCACGCTGGCCCGGAGCCGGATCTCCCGGGCCGAAGCGCCGGAGCCCCGAAGGCCCGACGAGGACGACGCCCGGAAGGATACCCCATCCCGAGCGGTCGTGCCGCACCGGAAACGCCGCGAGCCTCGGGAGTTCGGTCCGTCAGTCGATCTCGACCACACCGTCGGCCGGAGGTCCGTGGGTGAAGACGTGGGCGTCGATCGTCGCCGGCGCCGAAGGGGCGACGACCAGCCGGTGCTTCCCCGTCTGGACGATCGGGACCTGGGAGTAGACCTGGGCGAACGTCTCGAACGACGCCAGCCCGGGGTACGGAGAGCCGTCGGGCTGCAGCAACGTGACCGCGGCCGCGCTCCCGTCGGTCTCGGCGTCGATCTCGATCACGGCCCCCGCCGCGGCGAGGAACGCCAGTTCGACCGGCTCCGTCGTCGGCGCGTCGACCGACTTCGACTCGTCGATCGCGGGCGCCGGACCGAGCTGGACGAGGAGGTCTCCTCCCGCTCCCTTCTTCGCGGAGAGCTCGAGCGTCCACGTCCCCGACTCCTTCAGCTTCGTCCTCTTGAGCCGAGGCTTCGCCTTCACGCCGACGGTCCACGACTTCCGGACCTTCCCGTCGGGGTCTCGCAGCCGGACGAGGGTCGCGAGCTTCTTCGCCGTCTCGTCCCCGGCCCGACCGAGCCAGAGCTTCAGTTTCGTCCCCTTCGTCGCCTCGAAGGTCGCGACGTCGACGTCGGCGCTCCCGGCCGCTCCGAGCGACGCGGCGAGGAGGTCGCCGAGCTCGGCCGCCGGCCCGGGCGTCGCCTCGGCGAGGCGGTAGATCCGCACCGTCCCGGGGCCCTCGTTCGGCGCCCCGACCGCCAGCTCGTCCCCTTGATGGAGGTCGAGCGGCGCGGCGGCGAGCGCGGCGCCGAACGAGCCGCCGGCGGCCGACGCCTCGATCCGGAACTCCTCGACGCCCGGGGTCCCGTCCTCCCACGCGAAGACGCTCACCGCGCCGGCGCCGTCGTTCGTCCCCGGGGCGCCGACCGCGAGGCGGAGCCACCAGTCGCTCCGGGTCATCGCCGCCGCCGCGCCGAACCCGGCGTCCGCGGCGGATCCGTCGAAAGTGATCGGCGGGGCGCCGAGGTCGATCGAATCGAACACGTCGACCCGGCCCCGTCCGCCGTCGTGGCCGGGGGCCCCGACCCACGTGAGCTGATCGGAGAGCCGGCCGGCGTGCGAGCCGAACGCGGACGGAGTCGCGCTCGCCGGCGGCGCGAGCGTCGCGCCGAGCGAGTGCGTGTCGGTGTCGAGGCCGAACGCACGTCCGTCGACGGCGACGCCGGGGGCCCCGACCACCAGCCGGTCGCCGGTCGGGAGCGACAGATGCGGAGCGATCGCCGCGCCGAACCTCGCTCCGGCCGCCGGTCCCTGGACGACGCCGAGCAGGGCCCCGTCCTGCCAGAGCCAGACCGATCCCGCGTCCTCGCCGGCCGCGTCGTCGAGCGGCGCGCCGATCGCGAAACCGCCGGACGCCCCTCCGTGGGGTTGGGCGAGGCGCCCGATGGCGGCCCCGAAACGGGCGGACGGGGGGAGCGGAGGGACGATCGTCTCGATCGTCGCTCCCTTCTTCCCGGAGATCACGCGGACGACGCCGCGACCCGGCGCGCCGACGGCGTAGTCGATCACGCCGTCGCCGTCGAGGTCGGTGAACGCCGTCGTGATTGTCGCCCCGAACTCGTCTCCGAAGAACGCCCCCTCGTCCCGGCGCAGCAGCTTGCCCGACGCGCCGGAGCGGACGAACACCGCGCCGGTCCGGAAGCCGCCGGGGTGCGACGCGCCGGGCGCGCCGACGAGAAGGTCCGGCGTCCCGTCGCCGTCGAGGTCCGGAACGCGGACGACACAGGCGCCGTACCGGTCCCCGTCCTCGTCCCCGGACGACGTGCGAAGGAGGAACGGGGTCTTCGGTTGCGCGAGGGCGGACGAGGAGAGGGCGAGCGCGACGCAGGAGAGGGCGAACGGAACGGTCGGGTGCATGGGGTCTCCGGACTCGGTGGGGACTCCATCCGACGCCCCGCGCCTCGCCGGCTTCCCCGGAATCCCGAGCGTCCGTCAATCCGCCCGCCGGACCCGGATCTCGCGAGGCGGCCCCGCCTCCCCGGCGGGGACCTCGAACCGCTCGATCGCGAGCGGCGCGTAGCCGATGTCCGACGCGTCGACCTCGAGGGCGACGACGCCGACGGGGAGGTCGATCCCGCGGTCGATCCCGCGGTCGAGCGCGCGATCGACGTCGATCGAGCTCTCGTGCTCCAGCGGCACTCCGGCGGACGGGTCGTCCCAGCTCCACCGGAGGACGTACCCCGGGAGCGGCAGGCCGGTCGCCTGGTCGAGGACGCGGAGATCGACCTCCGCGA
>JAUIEL010000781.1 GCA_030428825.1 bacterium | reverse complement strand
CGGACGAGAACCGGACGACGCGGTCGTTGGCGCGATCCCCGACGAGCACCTCGTCGCCGACCTGCTGCACGTACATCGGCTCGGGCGGGTTCTCGCCGGCGGGGAGGGGGACGGTCAGCTCGCGCGCCCCGTCGGTCGCCGCGTGGACCGTGACGTTCCCGGCGCCGCGATTGGCGACGACGAATTTCTGCGCCTCGGCGGGGGCGGCGGCGAGCGTGGGGAAGAGGAGGGCGGCGAGGAGGAGTCTCGAGGATCGGATCATGTCTCGTCCGGGGGTCGGCGGCGGCGAGGGGGGACACCGGGTGGGAACGACGGACGGCGTCGCCGGGGGTCAGCGAATCGGGAGATTCGAGGGGACCGACCCGAAGCGGAATGTCCGTGCCGCGCCCTCACGCGCCGCGGAGACGAGGCGCGGTCGATGGAGTGGAGGGAGAGGCCGGGGAGGCGGCGCCGCGTCTCCGAACTCGATACGATGCACCCGCCGAGAGGGGGAGTCCCGACGTGAGTGACGGTCGCTCGTCCGCGCCACGCACCTTCCGGACCTCGCGTCGTCGAAGGAGAACGACTCATGACCAACGAAGAAGCGGACCGCACGTGTTTCGTCGTGATGCCGTACGGACAGAGGGAGGTGTCGCTCGGAGACCGGAAGGTCACCATCGACTTCGACGCGATCTACGAGGAGATCTTCGTCCCCGCGATCGAGTCGGTCCCGCTCGCCGAGGGCGGCACGCTGACCGCGCACCGCACCGACCGGGAGCGCTACGCCGCGCTGATCGACCGTGAGATGTGGAGAGCGATCGAGTACTCGCGGCTCGCGCTCGTCGACATCACCGGGTTGAACGCGAACGTCATGATGGAACTCGGCCACCGGTACCGGGCCCGCCCGTCCGGGACGGTCGTCGTGTGCCAGCGCGGAACTCCGTCGGCGTTCGACCTGAACAACGTCCGCTGGTTCCCCTACGAGTACGAACCGGCCGACCGGGCCGAGGCGTCGCGGGCCGAGCTGCGAGAGATCGTGCGCGAGACGCTCGAGCGGAACGTCCTCGACAGCCCGATCCAGCGGGCGCTCGATCTCGAGGAGGCGAACGCGCGCGTCGAGGCGCTGAAGCTCGACGCGGCGAACGCGGTCCGTCAGGGAGACCGGGTCGGCGCGGCCCGCCACCTCGCGGAGGCCGTCGCCGTCGAGCCGGCCAACGGCCTCCTGCGGATCGAGCTGGGGCTGCTGCAGAAGGAGCTCGGCCACTGGCCCGAGGCGGTCGAGCAGTTCGCGGCGGCGACCGATCGCATGCCGAGCCACGGCCCGGCGTGGCGGGAGCGCGGGATCGCGGAGAACAAGCTGTTCGGCAAGGGGAAGGGGGACGCGGACGGCGAATCGTCGCTGCGGAGAGCGATCGAGCTCGACGAGGAGGACTTCGACGCGCTCGCGTCGCTGGGCGGCGTGCTGAAGCGGGCGAAGCGCCTGGAGGAGGCGAGAGACGCCTACCGGAGGTCGTTCGACGTCTCCGGCGGCAACAGCTATCCGCTGCTGAACCACCTCGTGCTCGAGGCGCACCTCGCCGGGAAGTTCGAACTCGACGCCGTCCGCCGGATGCAGCTCCAGCGCGCCGCGATCCAGCGCGCCCCGCAGGTGCAGCACGATCCCCCGTACGACGCGCCGTGGAGTCACTTCGATCTCGCGCAGATCCGCCTCTTCCTCGGTGACGTCGCCGAGTTCCACCGCCTCGGCGGCGAAGCGGTCGCGCACTGCACCGCCCGCTGGCAGGTCGACACGTTCCTAGACACGCGTCGCCTGCTGGTCGACGGCGGCGTCGAGCTGGACGGTCTCGAGGACGGGATCGCGAAGCTGGAGGAGCTGCGGAAGGCGCTCCCCGAGGAGAAGTGAGCGAGGGCGTGGGGCGACGACCAGCCGTCCGCCTCGGCGTGCCGCCACTCGACGTTTCGGCCCTCCACGGTCTTGTGGACCGACCCGGCCCGGCCGCCCCGGGGGCAGAGGAAGAACGTCTCCTTTCCGGCGGACGGGGCCGACGGGACGTCCATCGACTTCTCTCCGGTGATCAGCGCGGTCAGCGCGTCGACGGTGTCGCCCGGCGCGATCCCCTGGCCGACGAACGGAGGCTTCTTCAGCCACGGCGGCATCGGCTTCGACGCCGAGCAGAGGAGGATCCGCTTCGGCTGCGCGCCGGGCCGGCCGGCGAGCCCGAGCGCGTACCCGACCTCGAACGCGACGTTCGCGTTCGGCAGGTCCATCAGGGCCAGCACGACGTCGGCCGCCTCGAGCCGGGGCTTCACCTCGGACCGCCAGATCTCTCCCTGGACCGTCGGATCGACGCACGTCGTCTCGATGCTCCACCCCTCCGGCGCGCCGTCGTCGGCGAGGTACTCGAGGCTGACCGAGACCCCCTTCGTCGTCGAGTCCCAGACGATGAACGCCTTCTTCACGGACCGGCTCCCCGTCGATCGTTCCGTCGTCGATCTCAGGATAGTGCCGCCGATCGCTCCCCCGAAACCGTGTTACGCCCGCGCCGTTCGCGCGACTCCCTGGCGACCTGACCCACGTCCTCGCACGGGAGCGACCATGGATCCACGAAACTCACGGGCCGCCGTTCGCGCGGCCGCGCTCGGCCTCTTCCTCTCCTCGTGGCTGGCGGCGCCGGCCGCGGGCCAGAACCTGCTCAAGAACTCGAGCTTCCAGACCGGGTTGACCGACTGGACGGTGGTGCAGTCGTCCGCGTTCTCGGGGTTCTACGGAACGGGCGGCCTGCCGAGCCAGGCGGTCGGCGCGGCGATCGGGGGCTCGTCCCGTCTGCTGGTCGACGGCAGCAACGCGATCGTCCACACCGCACCCGGCGCGGGGTTCGCGGTCGAGGACGGCATCGTGCGTGACCTGAGCGACGAGGAACGCGCGAAGCTCGAGCGCATCCTGCGCACGAACCCATG
>JAUIEL010000780.1 GCA_030428825.1 bacterium | reverse complement strand
CTCGAACGCCTTCGAGACCTCGACGACCGACACCTCCTCGTTCCGCTTCGGGAGGCGCCCCTCGCGGCGGAGACGCCGCATCTTCTGCTGGAGGTAGTTCGGGACCCGGACGATCCCCTTGGCCGAGGCGATCGCCCGCTCGACCGCCTGCTTGACCCAGAACGTGGCGTAGGTCCGGAACAGCACGCTCTTGCGCCAGTCGAACTTCTCCACCGCGCGGATCAGCCCGGCGTTCCCCTCCTGGACGAGGTCGAGCAGCGGGACGCCGTAGGTGCGGTACTGCATCGCCGAGGCGACGACGACGTGGAGGTTCCTCTCGACCCACTCGCGGCGGACCGCCTCGACGTCGTCGGCGGCGCGGCGGACCCTCGGCGCGTCGATGCCGTGCTCGTCGAGGAGCGCGTCGACGCGGCTCGACTCGAGGATCTCCTCGACCAGCGCCCGGCGGACGCCCGCCCCCTTCAACGCGCGGCGGAGCCGGTGGCGGACGAAGTCGAAGCGGCGGCCGAGGCGCAGCTCGTCGTCCCGGTCCATGCGGGGGATGCGGGCGATCTCGCGGGCGTACGCGGAGAGCGTGCCGTCCCGCAGCGCCGTGCGGAGGCCGGCGTCGAGCGCGAACGGCGCGTCGGTCCGCGGCGCCCCCGCGGGGAGGTCGAGTTCGACCTCGTCGAGGCGGCCGAGGAGACGCCTCAGGCACGCCTCGAACGCGAGGGTCGAGCGCTCGCAGAGGAGGAGGGCGTCGAGGTCCTCGGCCGTGATCCGGCCGGACCGACGCGCCTCGCGCACGACGTCGCTCTCCCCGCAGCAGGAGGTCCCGGTGGAGCGTGCGGCGCCCACTACATCACCGCCTTCAGCGCCGCCGGGACCTTCCCGCCCGCGAGCAGCTTCCAGCACGCGTGGCAGTCGCCGTCGTACGCCTTCGCGTCGCATCCGTCGCACTGCGCGAGGACCGACTCGGTCGCCTCGAGATCCTCGAGCGCCCTCCGCAGCCGCTCGAGGCGGTCGCGGACCTGCCGGGCGCCCGCCGCGACCTTGGTGCGGAGCCGACCCATCACCTCGAACGCGAGGTCGCCGTCCTTCGCCTGGGCCTGGAACTCGCGGATCTCGTCGAGGCTGAAGCCGATCTCCTTCAGACGGAGGACCGCTCGGAGGCGATCGGCGTCGCTCTGGCGGTAGAGGCGGAAGCCGCCGTCGCTCCGGCGGACCGGGCGGATCAGCCCCAGGTCCTCGTAGAACCGCACGGTCCGGGTGGTCACCCGGGCCTCGCGCGCCAGGTCGCCGATCTTCACGAGTTCGGTGTCGCTCATGCTGGACTCCTCGATCGGTCGGAGGGGACCGAGGTTATCGACGTTAACGTGAGAGTCAAGGTTGGCACGTCGTTCACGTTCCCATATTGAAACATCAAACGGCGAACCGACCGGGCTCGCGCTCCGTCCAACGGTCCCTTCGGCCCGCCGTCCGACGAGCCGCCACGAGTGCGGATTCGCGAGAAGAAGCCCTCGACGGGCGGGGACCGAGGTTCCTTCGGCGGGGACGCCCCGTTCGCGGGGCGTCCCCTCCCCCTTCCCCTCCCGCGGCGCTATTTCGGCCGCGGGATCGCCGGAACGGCGCGCTACCATCGGCCGCGTAGATCCGGGGGCCTCCAGAACGTGAACCGCACTCCCAGAACGGCGATCCTGCTCGCGGCAGGGCGCGCCCGACGCCTCGGCGCGTTGACCGACGACCGGCCGAAGTGCCTCCTCGAGGTCGGCGGCAAGACGCTGATCGAGCACCAGATCGACGCCCTCCGCGGCCTCGGCGTGAGGGACGTCGTGGTCGTCACCGGGTATTACGCGGACCGGATCGAGGCGATGCTCGGCTCGTCCATCCGGAGCGTCCGGAACGAGGTCTTCGACCGGACGAACTCGCTCTACTCCCTCCACCTCGCCCTCCCCCACGCGCCGGACGGGTTCGTGCTGACGAACGCCGACGTGCTGTTCCACCCCGGTCTGCTCGGCGCCCTCCTCTCGGACGACGCCGGCGACGCGCTGCTGTACGAGAAGGGGGAGGAGCTCGGGGACGAGGAGATGAAGGTCCGCGTCGAGGACGGCCGCGTGCGCGCGATGGCGAAGACCCTCCCCGCGGGGACGTACCAGGGCGAGAACCTCGGCGTCCTGAAGTTCTCGGCCGCCGGGGCCGAGCGCGTGCGCGCCGCGGCGGCGGAGCTCGTCGACGCGGGCGACGTCAACACCTGGGCGCCGAAGGCGTTCGACGCGATCTGCCGGGAGTTCCCGATCCACGCGGTCGCCGCCGGGAAGCTCCCCTGGATCGAGATCGACTTCCCCGAGGACCTCGAGCGCGCCCGCCGCGAGGTCTGGCCGGCGATCTCCGCCGACCTCTCCTCCTCCCGCCAGGCCCACGCCGGCGGCTGACCTTCGGCCCCGGCCTCCGCGGTCTCCGCCGCCGCGGCTCAGTACTGCGGCGGGTAGTTCCAGGCGTGGACCTGCAGCACCAGGTGGTAGATCGCCAGGACGAAGTAGAACGAGAACCCGACGCCGATCGCGTACCGCGCGTAGCGGAAGTTCTTGTGCATCAGCACGAACAGCACGCAGACGCCGGTCAGCACGCCCTTGATCAGCACGAACTCGACGTTCCCCTGGTCGATCATCCACTGGGCGATCGGGTTCGCCTCGGTCCCGCCCTTCCGGAGGTAGTAGAGCGTCGCGACCGAGTCGAAGACCGTGAGCGCGAAGAAGATCAGGAGCAGCGTGGCGAGCCGGCCGGAGTAGACGTCGACGAAGGCGCCCTCCCGCTCGTGGTCGCGGCGCGGGTGGAGCCGGCGGCCGCCGAAGAAGGTGTACTTCGACACGACCGGCGTCGGCCGGACCCGGCGGTCCGGCCCTCGCGGCGTCCCGTCGTCGGGCGGCGGCGTGGGCTCTCGCGATTCCATCGGCATTC
>JAUIEL010000779.1 GCA_030428825.1 bacterium | reverse complement strand
ACTCGGGGACGGTGATCCGCGTGTCCTTCGTCACCCAGCCGTTGAAGACGGCGGTGGTGCCGATGCCGAACGCGAGGCAGCCGATCGCGCCGGAGTGCGGGGTGTGCGAGTCGCTGCCGATGATGATCTGCCCCGGCTCGGCGTACGACTGGAGGATCTTCGAGTGGCAGATCGCCTCCGACCCGCCCTCGGTCGTCTCGCCGTGGAGCGTGATCCCCTGCCGGTCGGCGAACTCCTGCTGCTTCTCCGCCAGCTCGTTCGCGAGCGCGAGGAGGTGCGCCTTCTCCTTCGGCATGACGTCCTTCAGGAACGTCAGGTGGTCGCGGAAGAAGAAGATCGACTCGGGCTCGACCGGCTTCGCGTCCATCCCGAGCTGCTCCTCGAACGCCATCGCCGCCATCGGCGTGACGTACTCGTGCGAGAAGCGGACGTCGACCCGCACGAACCCGGCGTCGCCGGCGTGGACCGCGCGCACGCCGACCGCGTCCGACTTCAGGTCGGTCACCCAGTGGCGGGCGATGATCTTCTCGGCGACGTTGAGCGGGCGCTCCTTCGACGTCGGCTCGGGGAGCTCGACCTCGCCGCGCGCCCGCGCGACGTTGAACTCGAAGAAGCCGCCGTACTCGACGATCTGCCGCGTGATCAGGTCCTCCCCGTCGGTGAACGCCGAGAGCGGGATCTCGATCCCCTCGCGCACCTTGTCGATGAGCGAGAAGTCGGTGCTGACGAAGACGCCGAGGTTCTGGCAGTTCTGGCGGTAGATCCGCTCGACGTTCTCGGCGATCACGAGCCGGATCCCCGCCGCCATCTCGGCGTACGGCGCCTGCTCGCGGCTCGAACCCTTGCCGCGGCGCTTGCCGGAGACGCACGCGACGAACCCGCCCTTCCGGACGTCCCCCTCGCCGATCGGGAGGACGTCGCCGCACTTCAGGCCGGTGTACGGGAAGTTGCCGAGGCGGTCGTCGTAGTGGTAGCAGATCCACGCCGGCGTGATCTCGTCGGTCGAGATGTCGTCGCGCAGCTTGATCGAGGGGTTCCAGTCGAGGTCCTCGCCCTCGAGCTGCCGGCGGACGAGCTCCGGGTCCTCGGTGAGGAACAGGATCCGCCCCTGCAACTTGATGGTGGACGGGCGCTTCTGGACGTTCAGCTTCTGCAGCCGCTCGATCATGACCGGATTCCGGATTCGGGGATCAGCGTGAATGAGGGGGGACGATCCTACCCCGCCCCCTCTCCCCCGTCCCGCCGAATCCCGTACGTTGGACCGGCTCGACGCGCTCGATCCGCCCGGAGCTCTCCCCGATGGAACGCTCGACGACCGACTGGCTGGAGCGGTACCACGCCGCCCTGATCCTGACCGTCCGCGTCCGCCTGCTCGACCGGGCCGGCACGCTGGCCGAGCTGCTGCGGCGGATCGGCGACGCGTGCACGCCGATCGGCGACGTCCGGATCGTCGGGACCGAACGCGACACGAAGGTCCGCGACGTCCAGCTCTTCTGCACCGACGAGCACCATCGCGACGCCGTGCTGGAGGCGATCGATTCGACCGAGGACGTCGAGATCGTCTCGGTCACCGACGAGGTGCTCGAGAGCCACCGCGGCGGACCGATCGAGACGGTGACGCGCGAGCGACTCGACACCACGATGAAGCTGCGCATGGTCTACACGCCCGGCGTGGCGCGCGTCTGCGAGCTGCTCGCCGAGCGGCCGGAGGCGGCGTGGAGCTACACCGGCAAGGGCGAGCGGGTCGCGATCGTCACGAACGGGACGGCGGTGCTCGGGCTCGGCGACATCGGCCCGCTGGCGGCCCTCCCCGTGATGGAGGGGAAGGCCGCGATCCTCGCCGAGTTCGCGGGGGTGTCGGCCGAGCCGCTCCTCGTCGACTCGCGCGACCCGGACGAGGTCGTCGACGTGGTCGCGAAGTGCGCGCTGTCGTACGGGCTGATCCAGCTCGAGGACATCGCGGCGCCCGCGTGCTTCGAGATCGAGCGGAGGCTCGCCGACCGGCTCGACGTCCCGGTCTTCCACGACGACCAGCACGGGACGGCGACGGTGGTCGCGGCGGGGCTCCTGAACGCGCTCGACCGGACCGACCGGTCGCCGGAGGAGGTGCGGGTCGCCGTGCTCGGCGCCGGCGCCGCGGGCTCGGCGATCGCGCGCATGCTGGTCGACCTCGGCGTGGACGACGTCGTCGTCTGCGACTCGACCGGCATCGTCGCGCGCGGCCGGAGCGGGATGAACCCCTGGAAGGAGGAGCTCGCCGAGGTGACGAACCGCGACGGTCTCGAGGGGGGGCTCGACGAGGCGATCCGCGACCGCCACGTCTTCATCGGCGTCTCGCGCCCGAACGCCCTCCCGCCGCGTCTCGTCCGCACCATGGCCGACCGGCCGATCGTCTTCGCGCTCGCGAACCCGGTGTCGGAGATCGGCGTCCACGAGGCGACGGAGGCCGGCGCGGAGATCGCGATCGACGGCCGGAGCATGAACAACGCCCTCGCGTTCCCCGGCCTGTTTCGCGGCGCGCTCGACGCCCGCGCCCGCTGCATCTCGACCGAGATGAAGCTCGCCGCCGCCCGCACCCTCGCCGCGGCCGCCGGCGGCGACTCGCTCCTCCCCGACATGCTCGACCGCGCCGTCCATCGCGCCGTCGCCGCGGCCGTCCGCGCCGCCGCCCGGTAGGAAGACCGAGGCGGCGAGGCGCTACGCCGCGGGGACGTCGGCGAGGTCGGGGTGGTCGCCGATGTGGCGCGACCGGTGCGACCAGACCACGCGCTCGCCGTCGACGAGGAAGAGGCCCGGCATCCGGAGCGGGTCCCCGACCGGCCGGCCGATCCCGAACCCGCGGAAGAGCGAGCGGAGGCCGGCGCGCCAGACCCCGGGCCCGAACAGCTGGAGGAGGCCGCCGCGCTCGAGGCCGAAGCCGCGGTAGAGCGCGGCCTCC